>NZ_BMQM01000042.1 GCF_014648115.1 Deinococcus seoulensis | reverse complement strand
GCGCTGCACACGTGCGAAATCCGGAGTGAGGACTCTTGGCTTCCCTGATCGCGTGACATTTGAAGCGCTGCAGAACGCCAGGGAACGAGCAGGACAAGCGGAGTTCCACCTGGCCTACAGAGATCGCGCAGGGATTGAGGCGACCGTGTCACAGGGTGTGCGCCGCTTTGGTGTTCGAGTGGCACGATATCGAGGAAGAGCGAAGGTGGCACTCCAAGAACTCTCGGCCGCGACAGCAATGAACATGGTACGCGCAACCCAATGGCTCGCCGGAGAGCGCCCGGAGAGCACGTATCGCACCCAATTTGCTCGACTACAACCAGCACACTGAATTCGCCAACAGAGTCTAGTTCCAGCCAACTACCCTGTGTGGGATCAGGTTCCAATCAGAGGGTACGCAGATTCCGAACAATGAGAAAAGAGACAGTGTACGGTAAGGGTCTATGCGGACCCCTTTCCTTTCGGCTGCTCTTCTCCTCTCGTTCGCTGCCGCGCAGGACACCGGGTTGTACGACCCAGCCCCCCCTGCCGACAGCGCCTTCGTGCGCGTCCTGAACGCCCCGACCGCCACCCTCGGCAGCAAGAGCGTCACCGCCGAGAAGGGCGCGGCCAGCGCGTACGTCGTCATTCCCCAGGGCGAACTCACCGCCAAGCTCGGCACGGTCAGCGGCAAACTCAAGGTCGAGGCCGGGAACTTCTACAGCGTCGCCCTGCAGGGCAGCAAGCTGGTCCTTCTCAAAGATGAGGGAGCTGAGAACCGCGCCAAGGCCGTCCTGACCATCTACAATCTCAGCAAGACGGCCAGCGTCGACCTGAAAACCGCCGACGGCAAGACCGCCGTCGTGACCGGCGTGAAACCCGGCGAGAGCGGCAGCCGCGCCGTGAACGGCATCACCGTCACCCTCGCCGCCTTCAGCGGCACCAGGCACCTCGGCAGCATCAAGGAACTCAAGCTCGAACGCGGTAACGCCTACGCCCTGGTCCTCACGGACAGCGGCCTGACCATCACCCAGAGCGCCACCAAGACGAAGTAAGGCGCCTGCTGTGGTCTTCAGCAGTAACGTCTTCCTGTTCCTGTTCCTGCCGATCTTCCTGATCGTCTACTACCTCCTCCCCTTCAAGGGGCGGAGCGCGTGGATTCTGATCGGCAGTTACGCCCTGTACGCCTGGTGGCGGCTCGACTTCCTCTGGCTGCTCGTCGCCATCACCGGTGTCGCATATCTGTACGGCCTGATCCTCGAGAAGCAACCCGACGGGGCCCGGCGGCGCTGGACCCTCATCAGCGCCATCGTACTGAACCTCGGGGCGCTCGCGTACTTCAAGTACGCGAACTTCGGCATCGATTCCTTCAACGCTGTCACGCAGTCGTTCGGCCTCCAGCCCTTCAGCTGGACACCGATCCTGCTGCCCATCGGCCTGTCGTTCTTCATCTTCCACGCGATCAGTTACATCGTCGACGTGTACCGCCGAGAAGAGAAGGCCACTCATAACCCGCTGGACTTCGCGGCGTTCATCGCGCTGTTCCCGCACCTGATCGCCGGACCGGTCCTGAAGTACAACCTGCTCGCCGATCAGTTCCGCAGCCGCACGCACACCATGGAGAAATTCTCCTACGGCGCCACGCGCTTCATGACTGGTTTCGCGAAGAAAGTCCTGATCGCAGATTCCATCGCGCCGCTCGTGACTGCGACCTTCAACCAGCCCAACCCGACCATGGCGGACGCCTGGCTGGGCGCGCTGGCGTACACCCTGCAGCTGTACTTCGACTTCAGCGGGTACAGCGATATGGCCATCGGCCTGGCGGCCATGATGGGCTTCAAGTTCCCGGAGAACTTCAACCACCCGTACATCTCCCGCTCCATCACGGAATTCTGGCGCCGCTGGCACATGAGCCTCAGCTCCTGGCTGCGCGAGTACCTGTACATCAGCCTGGGCGGCAACCGGTACGGGCGGGCGCGCACGTACCTGAACCTGTGGCTGACCATGGTCCTGGGTGGCCTGTGGCACGGCGCGAACTGGACGTTCGTGCTGTGGGGCGTCTGGCACGGCAGCATCCTGGCGGTCGAGCGGCGCATGAAGGAAGCGAGCCTCTGGAAGCCCAGCCCGGCGTGGCTGACCATTCCGGGCACGATGATCCTGGTGATCATCGGGTGGGTGATGTTCCGCGCGGACAGCGTCCCGGACGCCTTCCGCATGTACCGGGGCATGCTCGGCTTGAACGGCGTGTCGCTGAGCGACACGCTCGCGTGGCAGGTCAAACCCAGCGTGCTGGTCAGCATGGTCCTGGGCGGCCTCCTGGTGTACCTCGCTCCCTACTGGGGAAGCCGGGTCGGGGATGTGGGAAGCCGCTTGTTGCGCCCCCGTCTGGCCGTCGGGGCGACCGTGGTGCTGTTGCCGCTGTTCGTGCTGGCGATCATGAAACTGTCCGCTCAAAGCTACACTCCTTTCCTTTACTTCCAGTTCTGAGGTGACCTGACATGACTGAATTTGCGCAGGACACCGTGAAACCCAATGCCGACAACCCATCGGCCCCTGCCGTGCTGCACTGGCTGCCTGCCGCGTTCCTGCTGGGCGTGGTGGCCGTCGGTGCGGTCCTGACAGTCCTGACGCCCACGGTGCGGCAGTGGCCGCAGGGGAAAGACGTCGTGACCGGGGAAGCCATGCTCACGTACGAGAAAGAGAACCTCGACGCCAGGGTGCCCTGGCGGGACGCCAGCGTGAACCTGTGGGGCGGCCTGAACGCCCGTCTGTTCGGGGAGGCCCGCGACGGCGCCCTGATCGGCAAAGAGGGCTGGCTGTTCACGAGTGAGGAGTACCAGACCTCCGCTGAGGATGCTGCCGAGATTCAGGGCAAACTCGCGTACATCCAGGAGGTGCGGGACGAGTTGAAGAAGGACGGCGCGCAACTGGTCGTCGCCCTGATCCCCTCGAAGGCCCGCGTCTACGCGGACCAGACGAAAGCGAAGGTGCCCGCACAGACCGCGCCGCTGTACCAGTCGTTCCGTGCGGACCTCCAGAAGGCCGGGATTCCCGCACCGGACCTGCTGACCGCGTTCGAGAGGGCCAAAACCGAGGACCTGTTCTTCAGAACAGACACCCACTGGACGCCGACCGGTGCCCAGGTTGCCGCGCAGGCCATCGCGCCCGTCGTGACGGAGTTGGGCCTCGATCTGCCCGCCGCCGAGTACGCCGCGCAGACGCAACCGGAAGTGTCACGCGCCGGGGACCTCACCCGTTACGTGCCAGGGGACAATCTGGTCGATGATGTCAGTCCCATCACCTACGAACGCACAGATGAGGGAGGAGGTGGTCTGTTCGGTGACGAGAGCATCGCGGTGACGCTGGTGGGCACGAGCTACAGCGCGGAGACGAAAGACAACGTCTGGCACTTCGACGGAGCGCTGGCCGCCGCACTGGGCACGGAGGTGCTGAACATGGCACGTGAAGGCAAAGGACCCATCGTGCCGATGCGGGAGTATCTGACCAGCCCTGAACGCAAGGACAATCCCGCGCAGGTTGTCGTTTGGGAGATACCCGAGCGGTTCCTACGCGTTCAATACGGAGATTAATCATGATAACGCAAAGAGTAACGATAGGGATCAGCTTGCTTCTCGCTATCTCATTCAATAGAGCCGGAGCGCAGACGATCGAGATATGCGATAAGGCTAAATTGGGCGCAAACTCACTGATTGAATCCAATGAGGGATGGCTACTAAGATCCAATCCCCTTCGGCCAACACTAGACCTCTCGCAAGGCCGCAGGCTTGACGTTAATGAAAGACGAGCAATAACGGCATTAGCTAGGTCTTTCAAAAGAAATGGGACCGATATAGTAATGGTCCCAATACCCCAGCGCGGTGTTTTGGCACACCTTTCATCAAATAAATTCGAAACACTTGCTATTTATGATTCAGCTAAAGCCCTGAATTCATATCAAGAATTTGTTAGACAAGTTCAGATTCTAGGATTCAAAGCGGTTGACATATCAAAACTTGACAAAGTAGGCCTCCAAAACTTTGCGCTTCGCAGAGATCATCATTGGGGATCTACAGGAGCTAAACTGAGCGCTGAGTCGGTCGTTCAAATTCTATACCCGAGTAATTCAACACAAGCATACACTTTGCAAAAAACAAGAGATGCGGTAATTTCTGGCTCCGTAAGCCAGGTATTAAAAGACAATTGCGGAACTTCACAAGCACCGGAGATGGTGGAACAATTTCAGGCAGTTTCAGCCGAAAAACAAACAGACCTCTTCTCAGACGAGGAGTTAAACGTTGTTTTTGGGACAAGCAATACCGCAAGTAAAGAATTTAGTTTTGTAGAATTTATAAAGTATTTCTCAGGTCAAGACTTCGTAAATCTCGGTTTGGTTGGTGGCAATACCTTTGGATCAATGGAAGACTGGTTTTCATCCAAAAAACTATCTATGCCCGACAAAGCCGTCTGGGAATTTGAGTATACGGTAGCCGCAAATAAAGATTACCCCGACTATTCATTTGCAGTCAAAGGATGGGAGATAGCAGCCCGCTTGTCAGCGGTATGCGAAGATAAGCCTTTGCAAAAGCGATCCGAGAACGGCTTTACTATCTTACCATTCAATAAAGATAAGTATTCCGTTACACTCCTAGATATAAACGACAAGACATTAAAGTCTATTGATTACACAATAAATGATGTCGTCACCGGCAAACTAGCAAAATCACTGCGTCTAAATAACGATGACGGTAAATACTATTTTGTCAATACACTGCCAGATATGCCAATAAGCGGAGATTTAAAAATTAAAATAAAACCAGAGCTGGTCGAGGCATATAAATGCCGCTTCCCAGAAGAAATACTCTCAAATATCAACGTAATCAGCGACGAATCGATCGACCTCATTGATTCAAGCAGAGAATCCGACTTCTATACTCAAAACTTTTCTACTTTAGAAAGAGGGTCAAACAGATGGTCGCTTGGCAAATTGAGCATGATCTCATTTTCTGGTATAAAAAACAAGCTGTATAAAGTAAATTTAAGTGGGGCCTTGCCTATGAAAGGCCAAAAAATCTCCGTATTCATAAACGGAAAAAATATTTCAAACTTCAGTAAGGATTCTGGAGCAGTTTTTAATCTGGAACAGTCTTTCCAGTCAACTGGCGATGACTCAGTAGTAATTCTGTCGAACATGAGCAACAGTACGGATGGATTTGCCCCCGGAGATAAAAGAGATCTTGCAGTCAACTTTACTAAGTTTAATATCATCCTCCAAAATCGCTAAAACCCAGATGGGAACATGAAGCATATAACCGGTTTATTAATTTTGACATGTGCCATGCTCGCTACGCATTCTAATGCTCAGACGGAGTCTATTCTTCCGAATTCCCCGATCCTTATGTCTCAGCTTAATGAGAAATGCAAATCCGGCCTATTGAAAAAAGATGTAGGTTTTTTTAAAAATTATATTGCCCCATACGGCAACGAGTGGCGTAAAGATTGGTATAAAAGCTCTCCTCAAATAATATCAGCATTTTCCAGCAATATACGGGAGGTCCAAAAGATTTTCAAAAATAAGAATATCGAAATTGTTTTGATCCCCATTCCCATTAGAAGCACTATATTAGATTCTATCGATGAACCAGATAGACAGGAGATGTTAAAAATTTATGCTGACTTTATGGTAGTTGGCTGGAACTATGCCCGACACCACTGAAATGGGAGCGTCCGGGGCGTATCCCCGGACGTGTCAAAAGAGCTCCCACTCGAACATTTCGTCTGTCAGAACCCTGCCTGTCCAGTCCAACACCGCGCTCAGCAGGGAAACATCAAGCTCAGCCGACGATACGGCCCTTACCACCGACGACTCCTCAAATGCACCACGTGCGGCACTGAATTCAGTGAACTCAAGGGCACGCCCTACTGGAACGCACGCTGCTCCCAGGACACCGTCGACGCCGTCGTCAATCACGTCACCCACGGCAATAGCTTCATCACGACCGCTGAACTGGTCGGCTGTCACCGCACCACGGTCGCGCGGATCGTCCGCACCGCCGGAACCCACGCACAGCACCTCCACGACCTGAATGCTCGTGACCTGCAGGTCACGAGCATTCAGGCAGACGAGCGCTACGGATTCGTCGGCCGCAAGAAGGAGCCCGCCTGGGACGCGACCGTCATCGACCCCAGCAGTAAGTTCCTGATCCAGGGCGAGGTCGGCGAGCGCACGGCTACCCTGACGCGGTCATTGCTCGTTCAGGCCAGAGAACGCCTCGCTGATCCTCATGGACTGGTCCTGTTCACTGATGGTTTTCTGTCGTACCAGACGTTATTCCCTGAAGTATTCGGCAGGCCGTACCGGCCTGCGAGACAGGGAACGCGGGGGCGATTCCCGAAGACGGCTTACCGGGTCCCGCGATCCTCGGCTCACGTACGGATCATCAAGGAGTATTCCGGGAAGCGGGTCGTGAGCGTCCGAACCGAGATCGCAGCAGGGACTCGCACCCGGGTACACGAAGAACTGCAGCGGTTGGGCTACCGGAAGCCCAACACCTCCGCCGTGGAGCGTCAGAACGCGACGCCGAGACGGATGAATCCCCACCTGGCGAGGAAAAGCCTCGCATTCGCGAGGCTGACGGTCCACCGGGTGAGTCTGGCTCATCTGGTCCAGGGGGCCTACAACTGGTGCCGAACGCAGCGTGGTCTTCGGAAGAAGCTTGACGTCCCGAAGGGACGTCAACGGTACCTGCAGCGCACACCGGCGATGGCGATTGGGCTGACCGATCGCGTTTGGACGCTGCGCGCGTGGCTGTCACGGCCTCAAGGCGTTTCCTGTCGGGCATAGTTCGACTTTGTTGGCGAATTCAGGTGATAGCTCCCAGACTCCGCATTTCTCGTTGCCGAGTCGTGATGCTCCGCCTCACCCAACAGCGGTTTTCGAATTCGCCAACAGAGTCTAGTTCCAGCCAACTACCGCGTGGAGCTGGTAATCCGGAACTTCACCGGATTGTCAGCGAAACAGACCGCAGTTTCAGGGGTTCTGGCGGTCGGTGCCGAGGCCTGCGCGGCCGATCCCGGTCGCGTGGGCGCCTGGGTGTCCGGGGCGGGTGCCGCCGGGCGGGTGGGCAGGTTCGACGCTGGTGCGGTTGCGGCCGCTGTTCTTGGCGCGGTACAGGGCGCGGTCGGCAGCGCCGAGAATCTCGTCCGGGCTGCGCTGTCCGACGACGGCCGCGCCGACGCTGACGGTCACGGTGTCGTGGATGGCGGTGATGGGCGCGGCGGCGACGGCCACGCGGATGCGTTCGGAGACTTCCAGGACGTGCGTGTTGCCCACGCCGCGCAGGATGACGGTGAATTCCTCGCCGCCGTAGCGGTAGGCGCGGTCGCTGCGGCGCAGCGCGCCGCTGATGCGGTCGGCCACCTCGCGCAGGGTCACGTCGCCTGCCGAGTGGCCGTGCGTGTCGTTCACGTGCTTGAAGTAGTCGATGTCGATGACCAGGACGGCGTCGTCGGGGTGCAGCAGGGCGCGGTCGTGTTCGAACTGGCGGCGGTTGCCCAGGCCGGTCAGTTCGTCGGTGGTGCTGAGTTTCTCCAGTTGTCCCTTGAGGGTCTGCAGTTGCGTGAGGTGCTCGCGGAGGTGCTGGGCGGCCTGCTCGGCCTCGCGGGAGCGTTGCAGGGCCATGTCGGTGCGGTGCAGGACTTCCAGGCTCTTGATCTGCGCGTCGCGTTCGTAGGCGTGCCGGGTGCGGCTGACGTCCAGCAGTTGCCGCACGCTGCGGTACGCGGCGGCGTGATCCCCGAGTTCCGCCTGGATGCTGGCGCGCAGGTCCAGGTACTCGATTTTCAGTTCGCTGCGCGTGCCGGGCCACGTTTCCATGTCGCGCAGCCACGCCAGGGCGCGGTCCGGGTGGCCGCTGTCGTACTCGGTGCGGGCGGCGGTGGTGCGTAGCATCTGCACGGACTCGATCGGGTCCGGGCCGGGTTGCCCGGCGGCAGACTGGTGATCGCCGAGGCGCGTGAACGCCTCGCGGATCAGGGTGCGGGCCTCGTCGAAGCGGCCCTCGCGGGTCAGGCAGGTGGCGCGCAGGCTCACGTAGAACGGCCAGAACGACCATGCCTGCGCCTGGTGTAGCAGTTGCCCGCCGCGTTCGGTCAGGGCGTCCCCGAGTTCCAGTTGCTGCCGTTGCAGGTACACCTCGGCCATGTTCAGCGCCGCGATGCCCTGAATGGACGGGCAGGGCGGGTCCGCGCGGTCCAGCAGGTCGTAGGCCCGCTGGTAGTACTGCAGGGCGCGTTCCGGGTCGTCCCAGGCGATCTGCACGCCGAAATCGTTGTTGGCGGACGCTTCCATCTCGGTGTCGCCGATGCGGCGCACGAGTTCCAGTTCCTCCTGCAGGATCCGCAGGGCGCGTTCGCCCTCGCCCACGTCGCCGAGCAGCACGGCCTGCATGCTCAGGGCGCGGGCCAGCCAGCGTTCGTCGTTCAGGTCGCGCAGGGTCGCCTCGGCCTGCGTGACCTGCTCCAGGGACCGCAGCAGGTCCCCGGCGCGCCACAGCAGGAACCCCTGCACGACCTGCGCCTGCGCCCGCTGCGCCGCGTCTGCGCCTGTCAGTTGCCCCGCCAGCGCGGAGGCCTCACCGGGGTCGGTGAAGCGCAGGGACCAGGCCTGCTCGGCCAGTGCAGGGAAGGACGTCACGCCCCCAGTATGAACGCCGGGTCACACAACGTCATGACGGCCCGACACCTTAATGCCCGGCGGCCCGTTCGCCGAGCGGGCCGCCGGGCATTACCCTGGGGGCATGACCTCTCCCGCACGCCCGCAGGCCGCCACGCACGACTTCACCCGGGACCTGACGCAGCTGATGGTGCGGCGCGGCGTGAGTTCCATCGCGCCGCGCCCGCACACCAGCGGCGATGGCCCGTCCGGCACGGCGGGGCTACTGGGCCTGACCGAGCACGACGTGTTCGTGACGCAGGACCTCGCGTTCACGTTCCTGGGACCGGGAGATCACCGCGCGGCCGCCGCCGCCCTGAACGTCAGCGACCCGCACCTGCTGCCCGAGGGAACGCAACGGAACGACTCGGACGTCGCCGCGTTCTCCCGCGACGCCGGAACGCTGTTCGACCGGCACGGCGTGATGAACCTGGAATTCCCCGCCGGATCGTTCCTGGGCTTCCGCAGTACCCCGCAGGGCATGCAGTTCACGGTGGACGGCGTGCACCTGACCCTGCGCCCCACGCAGCCCGACCCGCAGGCCTGAATCCGGCACCTGCCGTCCCGCACGCCGGGCGGGTCTCCTATCCTGCTGGGCATGACTGCCTCCCCCGCCACTGCCGTCCCCCATGACCTGCGCGCCGACCTGATCCTCCACTTCCGGCTGGGCAGGCACTCCATTCACGGTCCCGCCCACTGGGAGCGGGTGCAGGCACACGCCGAGCGCCTGGCCGCCGCGTCGGGCGGTGACGTGAGCGTCGCGCGGTACTTCGCGTGGTTCCATGACGCCGAACGGCACGACGAGTGGTACGACACCGGGCACGGCGAACGGGCCGCCACACTCGTCCGGGCGTGGCGGACACGCCTGCCACTGTCGGACGCGCAGGTGGACCTGCTTGCCCGCGCCTGCGCCCGCCACGAACTCGGCGAGCTCAGCGCCGACCCCACCATCGGCGCCTGCTGGGACGCCGACCGTCTCGAACTGACCCGCGTGGGCATCCAACCCGACGCCCGCTACATGAGCACCGCCGCCGGGAAGGCCGCCTGCACGCCCGGCACCTGACCGGGATTCCGTCTGTTTCGCTGACAATCCGGCAGGGTACCGGGTTGCCAACTCCACGCCCGGAGGGACGTTTTGCTCCTACTCGCGTCTGCTCGGACCCAGCGGCTTTTGCAAGCCACCCAATTCGGAGTCCGTATGACCTGCCGGCCCTTTGCGGTGCTGAGTGTCAGGGTTGGCCAGCGAAACTGCCACGCGCTGCCCGGTCCGGGCGAACGGTCCAGCAGCACGAATCCCCGGCATGGCGGCAGGCCACGCTGCCGCAGGTGGTACGCCGCCGGCAGTCCGGCCTGCCCGGCCCCGATGATCACGATGTCGGTCTTCACGGCCACGCCCGGCGCGGGGCCGTCAGCGGCGGTTCAGCCATGGGATGACCAGTCCACCGTCATTCTCACCGGGTGCGTCGTCCTTGCCCGGCGGGGTGTTCGGGGTCGGGTCGGGCCTGCCGGGGGGAGGGTTGCCGGGTGGGGTGAGCGTCACGCGCGGGGCGGGGCGTGATCCGTCCGGCGTGGGCGTTGAGGGGGCGGCCGTCGGGCTCGTGAGCGTCGGGGGGGGCGGGGTTGCCGGGGTCGGGCTTGCGGGGCGGCCTGTCAGGTCGCCGAGTGAGCGGTCGCCCTGCGTGCCTAGGCCGCGCAGGTAGCGGTCCTCCGCGCCGAGGCGGGCGCGGCTGTCGAGGAGGCGACCGCTGACCAGTTCGGTCGCCAGGTCGTCGGTCGCGGTCTGGAGGGCCTGTACGGCGCGTTCGATCTCGTTCTCGACGGCGCGCAGTTCGGTTTCCTGGGCGTCCAGCAGGTTCAGGGCGCGCAGTCTGCCCCGCTGGTCTTCGAGGTCACGGGCTTCCCGTTCGATGCGGCCGTGCGTTTCGAGCAGTTGCGCGTGCCGGACGCGCAGGCGCGCTGCGTTCGCGTCCAGTCCGTCCACGCCGGGTTTCAGGTCCTGTGCGGTCAGGTCCAGGCGGCGTTTCAGGTCCTGGAGGGTGCGGCGCGTGACGGCGCCCGCCTGCGCGTCCGGGCGTGTCCGGCGGGTGTCCGGCGCGGCCTGCGTGGCGCCGGGGGCGGGGTCGGCCGGGAGGCCCAGCAGCGCGTGCCACGCCTTCTGGAAGCGGCCCAGCACCGAGTCGTTCGCGTCCGGGGTGGGGGGCGCGGGTGAGGGCGGGGCGGCGGGAGGCGGCGGGGCAGTGACAGGGGGCGGGGCGGTGACAGGCGGGGCAGGAGGCACGGGCGCAGCCGGGCGGACAGCTGGACGGACGACGGGCCGGGCCGGGGCAGCGGGCGGCGGGGCAGCAGGTGGAGGCGCAACCGGTGGAGGCGCAGCGGGGGCTGGTGCGGGGGGCGTCGGCAGCGGGTCGGGGCGCAGCTGCGCTTCCGGGACGCCCAGCAGCCGCGCCGCTCCGGCCGGGCCGCCGCGCGTCTCCTCGCCACGCACGCGCAGTCGCCAGCGGCGTTCATGCAGGTACAGTTCGACCAGCAGCATCGAACGCGGCAGGTCGGGCGCGCCGGGCACGGCGGGGGCGCCCAGGTCCACGCTGGCGTGCAGGGTGCCGCCGCCCGCGAGGCTCAGGGTGCCGTTCCAGGCGTGCGGGCCGCGCCACGAGCAGCCCACGGTCAGGTGCGTGATCCCGGCCGGCAGGGCGTACCCCAGCCGGATGCGGGCGTCACTGCCGCGCGGGGCGGCCAGATCGGGGCCGGGGCTGACTGAGCTGGGGCTGACGGAGCTGGGGTTGGTGGGGTTGGTGGAGCTGGGGCCAGGGCCAGGCTGGCCCGCCGCGCCGCTGTCCTGAGTGGCCGTGACCCACAGGCGCAGACCGTCGGGCGCGCGGCTCAGGTGCAGGTCCAGCGTGTCCAGTCCGGCCGGGCCGAACAGGTGCCGGATGTCCACGCGTTCCCCGGGAGTGAGTTGCTGCATTGCGGTGATCCTCCTTGCTGAATACGGCCATGATGGCAGGCGCGCGCGCCGGAGTCTGTCGCCTGCGCCCGGTCTGCGCGCCTGGTCTGCGCGGCCAGTCTGCGCGTCCGCTGACCGGCGGGCGACCCGCCGTTGATCAGAAGCGGTCAATGACGGTCACGCCGGTGCCCGTGAAGGCGTTCATGCCGGTCAGGGCGTCGGCCGCGCCGTCCAGGTCGATGCGCTGGCCGATCAGCGCGGCCGGGTTCAGCAGGCCGCGTTCGATCATGCCGAGCATCTGCGGGTACGTGTGCGCGGCCATGCCGTGACTGCCGAGCAGTTGCAGTTCCCGGCCGATCACGCGGTCCATCGGGACGGCCGGGCGGGAGTGCTCGGCCAGCAGCAGGCCCACCTGCACGTGCCGTCCACGGGTGCGCAGGCACAGCACCGAGTTCACGAGGGTCTGCGGGTGGCCCAGGGCGTCCAGGGACAGGTGAGCGCCGCCGCCGCTCAGGTCGGTGATGGCGGCCGGAACGTCCGGGGTGCGGGTGGCGTTCAGGGTGTGTTCCGCGCCGAGTTGCGCGGCCAGCGCCAGTTTCGTGTCGTCGATGTCCACGGCGATCACGCGGGCGCCCAGGCTGCGCGCGATCTGAATGGCGGACAGGCCCACGCCGCCGCAGCCGTGCACGGCCACCCACTCGCCGCCCTGCACGCGGCCCTGCTGCGAGACGGCCCGGAACGCCGTCGAGAAGCGGCAGCCCAGGCTGGCGGCCGTGGCGAAGTCCATGCTGCCGGGCAGCCGCACGAGGTTCTGGTCGGCGTGTTCGAGCGCCACGAACTGCGCGAACGACCCCCAGTGCGTGAAGCCCGGCTGGAACTGCGCGTGGCAGACCTGCTGATCCCCGGCGCGGCAGGGGCCGCAGCGGCCGCAGCCGGCCACGAACGGCACCGTGACCCGCTCCCCGACCCGGAAGGCCGTGACCTGCGCGCCGACCGCCACGATCGTCCCGGCCAGTTCGTGGCCCGGCACGTGCGGGAGCCGGATGTCCGGGTCGTGTCCCATCCAGCCGTGCCAGTCGCTGCGGCACACGCCGCTGGCGCCGACCTCGACGACCACGCCGCCGGGCGTGGGGTCCGGGTCGGGGACCGTCTGAACGGCGGGGCGGGTTCCGAACGCTTCGTACACCAGGGCGCGCATGCCGCCCACCGTAGCAGGCGCGGCGCGCCCTGGTCGGGGGGTCAGGCGCCGGGAGAGGTGACGGGCAGGCGGGTGGGGCTGGTCCCGGCGCGCGGGAAGGTCAGGGCGGGTTCCAGGCGGTGCACGCCGCGTGGGCGGTAGCCGAGGTGCTCGCTGCGGCCCAGCACCTCGGCCAGCAGGTATGCGGTGGACAGCCACATCTCGGTGCCCTGCAGGCCCGGCTGCGAGGCGGGGGCAGCGCCGGGCTGGGCGGGCAGTTCGAAGGCGAAGCCGCGTCCGTCCACCCAGCGGGGCAGGATGCGCCGCAGCTGCGCCTGCGCCCAGGCCTGCACGTCGTCGGCGCGGTGGGTGGTCTGGCGACCGCACAGCCACAGCGGGTGAATGACGTCCAGGACGTTGCAGGCGTTGCCGCGCGCGTCGCTGAAGAAGCGGGTGTCGCGGGCGTGGCGCAGCAGCGTGTCGGTCGCGGCGTCCGGGTACGGGACGGGCAGTCCGAACTGCGCGAAGGTGCCGCGCGTCAGGCGGTAGAAGCCGTTGACGGGTTGCAGCCAGCCGTCCTGCGCGCCCGGAGTGCCCCACAGGCCGCTGGCCGGATCGGCGCGTGACAGGAGCCAGCCGTGCAGCGCCTCGGCGGCGCCCGGCGCGGCGTGACCGGCAAAGTTGCGGGCGTTCAGGTACAGGCCGGTGCCGTACCCGTCGATCCAGTCGCCGGCACTCCAGGCCCGTTCGGTCCAGGGCAGGCCCTCCAGCAGGCCGGTCAGGGCAGCGGCGTCCAGCCGGGCGACCGCGTGGACAGGATAGCGCGGCGCCTCGCCCAGCAGTTCCAGGGCGTAGCCGACGGCCAGCAGGTGGTAGCGGGAGAGGTGGTCGGTCAGGTGCCAGGGGTTGTCCCCGGCGGCCGGTGGGTGCCAGGGGTCCGGGTACAGGCCGGTGTGCGGGTCCTGGTACGAGTGGAGTTGCGCGGCGAACTCCTCGCGGCTGCGCAGTTCCGGCAGGGCGCCGAACATGGCGGCGATCTCGATGGCGTCGCAGGTGGCGCGCACGGAGGGGGTCTGTCCGGGCTGCGGGAGGTAGGTGGGGGCGCCCGCGTGGGGGTCGGTGTTAGCGCAGGTGCGCAGCACGTCCGGCCACTGGGCGGCCACGCGCGACCCGAACGCCGAGAGCAGGGCGTTCAGGTCGTGCGGGTCCGGCGCGGCGGAGGGGGCCGCGCGGGCGGGGGCGCTGGCGGGCGGGCTGGCGGGGGCGGGTTCACCCAGGCGACTCTTCAGGATGCGGGCCGGGCTGCCGCCCACCACGGCGTAGTCCGGCACGTCACGCGTGACGACGGCGCCCGCCGCGAGGATGGTGTGACTGCCGACCCGCACGCCGTCGAGGATCGTGACGCTCGAACCGATCCACACGTCGTCCCCGATCTCGATGCCGCGCACCGTTTCGGCCTGCTGGAACACCGGGGTGTGCGGGTCCGCGAACCCGTGGTTGAACCCGATGATCGAGGCGTGCGCGCCGATCCGCACGCCGCTGCCCATGCGGACCCGGCCGCGCACGACCGCGTAGGGGTTCAGGGTGCAGTCGTCGCCGGTCGTGACCTCGTCGGTCACGTAGGCGTACGCGGCGACGTACGACCGCGCGCCCAGCACCAGCGCGCGCGGGTATACCCCGGCCAGCGGCGACACGAAACAGTCCGGGCCGATGCGGGCGGCGCCGCTGCCGGTCAGGGTCGCCTGGTGCGCGGCCTGCGCGGCCCGCTCGGCGTCGGTGGCCCAGGCCCGGAACCGCCACGGGCAGTAGTCGAAGAAGTGCGGCAGGTCCGCCGACGGCTGGCGTTCCGACGGCGCCGCGAAGTTCTGGACGGCCGTCACCGGGAGCGGCCTGCGGGTGGGCGGTAAGGGTGCGGGAGGGTCATGGGGTCACCTGTCGTGGGAGCGGTGGCGGGCGGTCACGGGCCGACGAGGTCCTCGCGGACGGGGCTGAACATGTCGAGCAGTTCGCCTGCCTCGAGGGCCAGCGCCTCGTGTTCGGTGCCGCCGGGAATGGCGAGGCTCTGCCCGGCGCTGATCTCGTGCGGGGTGTCGCCCAGCACGAACCGGAACCGGCCGGACAGCACCAGCGTCAGTTGCTCGTGCGGGTGGGCGTGGCGGGCTCCGGCGGCGCCGCTCTCGAACCGGACCTGCATGGCCATCAGTGAGGTGCCGCGCGCGACGAGTCTGCGGGTCACGCCGGGCTCGGCGGGCGACCAGTCGTCCCCGAGGCGCAGCAGGGGGGCGGGCGCGGCGGGATGGTCGGCGGGGGGGCGGTCGGTGGGGGCAGTGTCGGTCATGCAGGCATCTCCGGGCGTGAGGGTGTGGTCGGGTCGGGTGTGGTCGGGGCTGGGCTGTTCAGGGCTGGGCTGATCGGGGCTGGGCTGTCAGGGTCGGGGCTGGACTGGTCCGTGATGGGCCGCTCTGTGATGGGCCCCTCTGTGATGGGCCGCTCCGTGATGGGCCGCTCCGGGCGTGGCGGCACCGCGCCCCGGAATTGCAGCGAGTGCGCCGCGACCCGGTGGGCCAGTCCGGCGGCCTGTGCGGGCGGGTCGCCGCGCAGCAGGGCGTGCAGGAACGCGCCGTTCCAGGCGTCGCCCGCGCCGGTCGTGTCGATGACCGTGACGTTCGCCTGCGCCGGAACGTGCGCCGCGCCGCTGCGGGCGTGCAGGAACGCGCCGTCCCCTCCGGCTTTCAGGGCGACGGCCGGGCCGAGCGCGGCGAACGCGGCGGCGCTCCGTTCGGGCGTGGCCGCGTCCTGCGGGTCCAGGAACAGGGTGTCGGCGGGCCAGCTGGGCAGCAGCAGGTCCACGAACGGCAGCAGTTCGGTCCAGGCGTCACGGGCGGCCTGATGGGCGGCGTGCCCGGCGCGGGCTTCCCACAGGCGCGGTCGGTGGTTGGGGTCGAAGGCGACGAGCGTGCCGGCCTCGCGGGCCAGGCGGGCGGCGCGCAGCGTGGCGGCCTGCGCGGACGCCGAGAGGGCCTGCGTGATGCCCGAGAGCAGCACGGCGCGGCTGCCCTGCACGGCCTGCGGGGTCACGTCGTCCGGGGTCAGGAGGCTGGCGGCGCTGCCAGCGCGGCGGTACGTGAATTCGCGTTCCCCGCCGGGTTGCAGGCTGATGAAGTACACGCCGTTCTCGCCGGGCACCAGGGGCGCGTGCGTCACGTCGATGCCCTCGGCGGCCCAGGCGCGGCGCAGCGGCGGGCCGAAGGGGTCGTTCCCGACGCGTGACAGGAACGCGGCGCGGCTGCCCAGGCGCGCGGCGCTGATCAGGGCGTTCAGGACGTCGCCGCCGTACGCGCGGGTCAGGTGCGCGGCCTCGCCGAGCGGCCGGGCCGCGTGGAATTCCACCATGCACTCGCCGATGCCCAGCAGGTCGGTGGGCCTGGAACCGGCCGGACTGAAGGCGGCAGGGCTGAAGTCGGTGGGGCTGAGGGTGCCGGGTGTCACGCGGCGCCCGCCTGGATCAGCGCGGCGCGGGTGGCGTCCTCGACGGCCAGCCAGTCGCCCTGCGTGAGGGCCGCTTTCGGGTACAGGTTCGAGCCGAGTCCCACGGCCAGCGCGCCCGCGTGCCGGTACGCTTCCACCTCGTCCGGGCGGACGCCGCCCGTGACCATCACCTGCAGCTGCGGCAGCGGCCCCAGCAGGTCGCGCAGGTACGCGGCGCCGCCGGCCGATCCGGCCGGGAACAGTTTCACGGCCGGGGCGCCCAGCGTCAGGGCGCGCACGATCTCGGTGGGGGTCAGGACGCCCGGCAGGTACGGCACGCCGGCCTCCAGCGCCACGCGCAGCACGTCCTCGCCCAGGTGCGGGCTGACCAGGAACGCCGCGCCGGCCTCGATGGCGGCGGTGGCCTGCGCGGCGTTCATGACGGTCCCGGCGCCCAGCAGCGTCCCGGCGGGCAGCGCGCGGCTCAGGGCGTGCAGGGCGTCGGTCACGCCGGGCGTCGTGAAGGTCAGTTCGGTCACCTGCAGGCCCGCGCGGGTGGCGGCCAGCGTGGCCTGCACGGCCGCGTCGGCGTGCGGGGCGCGCAGCACGCCCACCACGCCGGCGCGGCTCACCTGCGCCAGCAGGTCCCGGGTGCGGGTCTCAGCGGGCAAGCCAGCCTCCGTCCACGACCAGCACGTGGCCGTTCACGTAGGTGGCCGCGCCGGACGCCAGGAACACGGCGGCGCCCGCGATGTCCTGCGCCTCGCCCCAGCGTCCGGCGGGAATGCGTTCCAGGATGCTGCGGTTGCGTTCCGGGTCGGCGCGCAGGGCGTCGGTGTTCGCGGTGGCGATGTAGCCGGGTGCAATGGCGTTCACGGTCACGCCGCGCGCGCCCCACTCGTTCGCCAGGGCCTTGGTCAGTCCGGCGACCGCGTGCTTGCTGGCGGTGTAGGCGGGCACGCGAATGCCGCCCTGGAAGGACAGCAGCGAGGCGATGTTCACGATCCGGCCGTGCCCGCGCGTGAGCATGCCGTGCGCGGCGGCGCGGCTCAGGCGCCACACGGCGTTCAGGTTCAGTTCGGTCACGGCCGCCCAGTCCTCGTCGCTGTACTGCTCGGCGGCCTCGCGGCGGATGATGCCGGCGTTGTTCACCAGGATGTCCACCGGCCCGAGTGTCGCCTCGACCCGCGCGATCAGGTCGTTCATGCCGGGTCCGTCCAGCGCGGCGAGGTCCGCCTGGAACGCCGCGTAGCGCGCCCCGGCGGCCTCGATGGCGGCCTGCGTGGCCGGGTCCTGCCGGGAGTGCGTGACCACGGCCACGTCCGCCCCGGCGCGGGCCAGTCCGGCGGCGATGGCCGCGCCGATGCCGACGCTGCCGCCGGTGACCAGCGCCACGCGGCCGCTCAGGTCGAACGGGCTGCGCCGCCCGGCCTGCGGGTCGGGGGCGTTCACGCGGCCTCCGGCCGGGCGTGCGCCGAATCCGTCCGGGTGGACGCGGGACAGGTGAACGCAGGGAGGGAACGGGTCATGTCAGACCATCCCCACGGTCTTCTGCACCCAGGCGGTGTCCGGGTCGATCTGCGCGCCCTGCGTGCGGCCGTCCCCGGCCAGGAACCACAGGTAGTAACTCTGGTAGCCGGGCGCGCTGGTGTACGTGTGGTACCCGTGCGGAATGGCCAGCAGGGTGTCGTCGCGGACGGTGTACGTCTGGTCGTACCCGCGTTCCGGGGAGTAGTGGCGGGTCAGGCCGAAGCCCTCGGGGCTGGACACGCGGAAGTAGTACATCTCCTCGTGCGCCTTCTCGGCGCCCTGTTCGGTCTCGTGCTTGTGGGGCGGGTAGGTGCTCCAGTGGCCGCTGGGCGTGATGGTCTCGCCCACGATCAGGCGACTGGCGGGCAGTCCGTTGGGTTGCACGAGGATCTCGCGGAAGTTCCGGGTGAAGTTCAGGGTGCCCCAGGTGCCGGTGTTCACCTGCGCCGGGCGGATCTCGTACGGGTCGGTGTCGAGGTCGCTGGGCGCGCTGGGCAGCGCGGCTTCCAGGCGGGTCAGGGCGGTCACGCGGTACTCGGTGTGGCGCGGGATGTACACGCTGTGCGGCAGGCCCGCGAACACGCTGGCGCGCCCGCCGACGGATTCGAAGGTGTGCGCGCCGACCTGCACGGTCGCGCGGCCGCTCAGCATGACCAGCAGCAGTTCCCGTTCACCCGAGTGCCCCGAGTACGTGTCTGCGGCGTTCAGGTTCAGTTTCGCGAAGTCCAGCAGCGTGCAGGAGTCGTCGTGCAGGGCGTTCAGGCCGTGTTCCTGCCCGACCGTGTGGAAGAAGATGGGGTGGGCGGTCTCGGGGCGGGCGGGGGCGTGGGTGGTCATGCGGGGTTCCTCCTGTGGGGGCTGCCTGTGGGGCTGCGCGGAGCTCAGTAGGGTGTAGGCGGGGTGGCCGGGCTGCGCGGGGCAGTCGGCGGGCATGGGGGGGGCAGTGATGTGAAGAGGCGGGGTGAGGGGGTGAGGCGAGCTTCAGGGCCGGGACGGGGTGGTCAGGGGGTATTCATCAGGTGCGGCGGCGGCGCGCCGGTCTGACCGGCCCGGCCGCGTCCTGCACGCCGGGGCTGGCGGTGGCGGGGCTGGAATTGGCGGGGCTGGCAGTGGTAGGACTGGCGGGAGCGGGGTTGGAGGGTGGCGGGGTGCGGGGGGCGGCGGTGCTGTCACGCACGACCAGTTCGCTGGGGAAGTCCAGTTGCGTGCCGCGCACGTTGCGGCCCTGCAGGGCGTCGGCCAGCAGGTTCAGCGCGGCCTCGCTCATCTCGTGGACGGGGTGGCGGACGGTGGTCAGGGCCGGGTGGCACTGGCTGGCGGCGGCCACGTCGTCGAAGCCCACGACCGAGATGTCGTGCGGGACGCGCAGGCCGCGGTCCTTCACGGCGTCCATCACGCCGAAGGCGGTGGCGTCGCTGGCGGCGAAGATGGCGGTGGGCGGGTCGGGCAGGTCCAGCAGTTCCCCGGCAGCCTCGAAGCCGCGGCGCTGCGTGAAGTTCCCGGTGCGGATCAGGGCCGGGTCGGTCAGGCCGTGGGCGGCCATGGTGTCGCGGTACGAGCGCAGGCGTTCGTACGCCTGGCTGGACTCGACGGCGCCGCTGATGAAGGCCACGCGGCGGTGGCCCAGGCCGATCAGGTGTTCGGTGGCGGCGCGCGCGCCGTGGTACGAGTCGGCGCGGATGTTGGGCAGGTCAGTGCTGACCCCGAAGTGGCTGAGCAGCACGATGGGCACCCGGCTTTTTTCCAGGGTGGCGATGTGCTGGGCGGCGTCGGTGGGCACGACGATCAGCACGCCGTCGGCGACGCCGCTGGTGAGGGTGGCGACGCGTTCGCGTTCGCGCTGCGGGTTGCGGGAGGTGGTGAACACGCCCAGGTCCAGTCCGGCTTCGGAGGCGACCTCGGCGGCGGCGCGGGCGACCTCGGCGAAGTAGGGGCTGATCAGTTCGGGGATGACCATGCCGATCAGGTTGGTGCGGGCGCCGCGCAGGCGGCGGGCGGCGGGGTTGGCGACGTACCCGAGGTCCTGCGCGGCTTTCAGGACGCGCTGGCGGGTTTCTTCGGAGATGCGGCCCGTGTTGTTGAGGGTCTTGGAGACGGTGACCTTGGAGACGCCGGCGAGCCGGGCGACATCGGCGATGGTGACGGGCGCAGGGTGCATGAACGGATTGTCCTCCGGATCGGGTGTGGGGTGGCCGCGCGGGGCGGCCGGGCAGGGTGGGTAATCGTTAACCCAACCGTAACACCCACGCCCGGCAGTGTCAATGAAGCGGGGCACGTGCCCGGCGCCGCCCACCTCAGCGGCCCTGCACGAGGTTCGGAATGAACTCCACGAACCACGGGAAGTACGTGACCAGCAGCAGCGCCACGAGCATTGGCGGCCAGAAGTACAGCATCGCCCGCGATACCTTCTCCATGGTCGTCTGCCCTACCCCGCAGCCCACGAACAGCGCCGTTCCCACCGGCGGGGTCGTCAGGCCCAGGCCCAGGTTCAGCATCATCACGATCCCGAACTGTACGGCGCTCATCCCGATCGGCTCGGCCGTCACGATGGGCAGCAGCACGGGCGTCAGGATCACGATCAGCGGCCCCATGTCCATGAACATGCCCAGCAGCAGCATCAGCAGGTTCAGCAGCAGCAGCACCACCAGCGGGTTGTCACTGACGCCCAGGATCAACGCCGACAGGTCTGCCGGGACGCGCAGCAGCGCCATCATCCAGCTGAACGCGCTGGCGGTCGCGATGATGAACATCACCATGCCCACCGTCGCCACGGACGCCTGCACCGAACGCCACAGGCTGGCCCAGGTCAGTTCGCGGTAGAACACCGTGCTGACCAGCAGCGCCGCCAGCACACCGATCGCGGCGGATTCGGTGGCCGTGAACCACCCGAACACGATGCCGCCCACCACGATCAGGCCCACCAGCAGGCTGGGCACGGCGCCGCCCACGATCCGCAGGCTCTCCCGCAGCGGCGGACGCGGCTCGGTCGGGTAGTTGCGGCGCACCGACAGCAGGTACGCGCTGATCATCAGCGCCACGCCGGTCAGGATGCCCGGCAGGTACCCCGCCAGGAACATCGTCCCGATCGACACGCCGCCCGCCGCGAGGCTGTAGATCACCATGTTGTGACTGGGCGGAATGATCACGCCCTGCACCGAACTGGCGACCGTGATGGCGGTCGCGAAATCGCGGTCGTAGCCTTTTTTCACCATCATGGGAATGATCACGCCGCCCGTGGCGCTCACGTCCGCCACGGCCGACCCGGACACGCCGCCCATCAGCATGGAGTCCAGCACGTTCACCATCGCCAGTCCGCCCTTCCAGGGGCCGACCAGCACGCGCGCCAGGTCCACGAGGCGCCGCGCGATGCCGCCCTCGGACATGATCTGCCCCACCAGGATGAAGAACGGAATGGCCAGCAGCGGCGTGGACGTCACGCCGTTCGCCATGCGCTGCGCCACGATCAGTTCCGGCATCCCGAACCGCGCGACCGACACCAGCGTCGCCATGCCCACCGCCACGCCCACCGGCGTTCCGGCCGCCAGCAGCACGAAGAACGTGCCGACCAGCAGCCCGGCCGGGCCGAGCAGCGCCGCCGGGTTCAGCAGCGCCGCGAGCAGCAGCAGCGCGCAGGCCAGCGCGCACACCAGAGCCACGCGCCGCGCCTGCGGGCCGGGCGGGGCGGGCGTGAACGCGCCCAGCACGTTGCGCGCCGCGTACGCGGCGATCAGCGCGCCGCCGGCCGGCAGGGCCAGGTACATCCAGCCGACCGGCAGGCGCAGCGTCGGGAAGAACTGCGCCATGGTGCTGCGCGACAGTTCCCACCCGTAGCGCAGCAGGTACAGCCCGAACGCCGCCACGATCAGCCACACCAGCCGGTGCAGCGTGACCTGCGCCGGGACGGGCAACCGCTCGACCAGCAGCGACACGCGCAGGGTGTCATGGTTGCGGATGCCGAGCGCCGTGGCGATCAGGCCCAGCCACACCAGCAGCGTCAGGCTGAGTTCCTCGGTCCAGTGCGGGCTGCTCAGGCCCGGAACGTAGCGCGCGACGACCTGCCACGAGATGACCAGCACGATCGCCACCAGCAGCGCCCCGGTCAGGACGCTCAGGCCCTGCGCGAACACCTGCTCGGCCCGCCGCAACGCACCTGCGCGCGGCTGGGCCGACGCGGCCCGTACCGTAGTTTCCAGCGCCGGGTTCTTCATGCTCAGCGCACGTCCTGAATGCGTTCGATCAGGGTGCCGTACACCTTGCGGTACTTCTCGTACACCGGGGCCATGGCCTTCTGGAAGGCGCTGCGGTCAACCTTGGTGATGGTCACGCCGGCCTTCTGGATGGCGGCGCGGCTCTCGGCGGTCAGGGCGTTCCAGGCCTTGCGTTCCACCGCGACGCTCTGCGCGGCGGCCACGCGGATCAGGCGCTGATCGGCGGGACTGAGTTTGTCCCAGCGGACCTTGCTCATCATGACGACCTCGGGGACCGAGTTGTGCTCGGTCAGCGAGTAGTAGCGGGCCACCTCGAAGTGCCGCGCGCCGGACGGCCCGTACGACGGGTAGTTGTTCTCGGCGCCGTCGATGGCGCTCGTCTGAAGGCTGGAGTACACCTCGCCCATCGAGAGCGGGACCGGGCGGGCCTGCAGGGCGGACATCATGTCCAGCACGACCTCGTTCTGCTGCGTGCGGATGCGCAGGCCCTTGAGGTCGGCGGGCGTGCGGATGGGTTTTTTCGTGGTGTAGAACGACCGCGTGCCCGAGTCGTAGTACGCCAGTCCGATGAAGCCCGCGCCTTCCAGTCCGGCCAGCAGTTCCTTGCCGACCGCGCCGTTCAGGACCTTCCACTGGTGCGTGGAGTCGCGGAACAGGAACGGCAGGCTGTACACGCCCATCGGCGGGTAGGCCTGCGCGATCGGCGCGGAGGATACGCGAACGATGTCCAGCACGCCCAGTTTGGTCTGTTCGATGGTGGAACGCTCGTCGCCCAGTTGCCCGCCCGAGAACACCTGCAACTCGATGCGGCCGTTGCTGGTCTTCTTCAGGTAGTCCGCCATGGCTTTCAGGCCCACCACCGTGGGGTAGTTCTCGGGCTGGATGTCGGCGGCCCGCAGCGTGATCTTCGCCTGCGCGTGCGCCTGCGAGGGCAGCGCCAGCAGCGAGAGCAGGACCGTCGCCCGCGTCAGGGTGCGGGCATTCGCAGCGTGGCGGGTCACCGGGGTCTGGCGGGCAGCGGGGGTTTGGTAGGCAGCGGAACGGACAGCGGGAGTGCGGACCATGTGAACCTCCAGGGAAGCGGGGCTGGGGAGCGGGGGCCGGGGGCAGGTCGGGCAGTCTGGGGGGCGGCGTCCTCCGGGCGCGGGCAGGGAACGGGCAACACGCAGGGGCAGCGAGCGGCTGCGCGGGGCAGGCCACTCACGGAACGGGCAGCAGAAGGCGGGTGGTCACGCGGCGGGGCGTGGGCCGCCGACCTCCTGCGGAACAGGGCCGGGTGGGGCGAGTGCCGGACAGCACCCATCGATTGGGTTAACGATTAACCACACCTTACGCCGCCACCCAGGCAGTGTCAACACCCACCCGGACCCAGGCCGGACCCGCCACGGCACACCACCGCAAAGGCCGCGCTGGACACCATCCGCCTCATACGGACTCCGTCTGTTTCGTTAACAGCTCGGAACGCCACCGATCTGCTAAGTACGTCGAAGCTAACATTGCGAGATTACGGGAAAGCGCCGGAATCTCTCCATTCCCGCTTCAACGTACTTCCTCTGCTACGCGCTCCGCGCGGTTTATCTAAAAGATAAACGCAGTGTACTTAACTCCACGTCCGGCAGCCCGCTTCGACTCCTCCTCGCTCTGCTGCGCAGCTCTACGAGTCCGCTCGAATTGAACGGCCTTGTAACCCATTCAATCGGAGTCCGTATCAGTCCGCGCGCACGCCGAGCTGCTGACTGACCTGCTGCCCGATCTGCCACGCCACGCTGCTGGGCGACAGGCCACCCGGATGCATCACGTACGGCACGCCACGGGCGCGCGCCACGTCCCGCAGCGCGTTGTGCGCGTGCCCCATCCAGCGGATCGCCAGGATCACCACGGCCGTGTCCGGCGTGACGTGCGCGTGCGCGTGCGTGCCGTGCGCGTACTCGTCACTGCCGATCCAGTCGAGTTCCCGCAGCCCGAACGCCGCGACCAGCGCCGCGTGGTGCGGGGCACTCGGCACGCCGCCCAGCAGCACCACCCGCCGCCCCCGCAGCGCGCCCTGCACGGCCTGCACATGCGCGGGCAACGCGGCCGCTGCGGGCACCTGACCGGGCGCGGCCGTCCCGGCAGCTGGCCCCACATCCGCCCCCAGCTCTGCCCCCGGCGGGGCAGGCGCCTCAGCCTGAACGGCCGCGTCGGCCTCCACCTCGGCAGCGGCGTCCGCTTCCAGTTGCGCCTGCGCGGCGGGCAGCATGTCCAGCAGCGCCGCGTGAACCGCCGCCAGCGCCGCGCGGTCCAGCGGCAGCGCCCGCAGCGGCCCGAACCGTTGCAGGTACGGTTCCAGGAACCCCTGCTCGGGCAGGCGCAACCCGGCCCGCCGGACCGACGCCAGCAGGTGCCCGGCCGCCAGTCCGGTCAGGCGCTCCACCGCCGCGCCCCGCGCCTCCCAGAACGGCGTGCCCCGCAGCGCCCGCAACTGCAACGTGACGACCACCCGACTCAGGTGCGCGTGCAGCGGCACGAACGTGAACCGTTCCGGTTGCGTGGCCTCCCACGCCCACAGCGGGTCCACACCTGAAATCTGCGCACTCAGCTGCACCATCGGCGGGAGTCGCATGCCCGGCGCGCGGGCCGTGCTGGTCAGACCCTGGAGGCTCAGCAGCAGCAGTCGCGCCCGCAGGTCCGGGTCCTGCTCGGGCGTTCGGCCGTCCGCGAGGTCCTGATCGAGTTCGTTCAGGGCGTCCCACAGGCTGCCCAGGTGCTCCTGCTCGTCCGGCGTGCTGGCCCGCAAGCGCGTGAACCGCAGCGCCCGCAGCGTCCGGCGGGCCGCGAGCGTCTGCCCGTCCGCGCCCGCCGCGCCCGGCTGACGGCGTTCCCGCCGCGCGCCCGGCAGGTCCGGCGATCCCAGCTCCGCGTGCAGCTGCGCGTGCAGTTCCAGCAGCTGCGCCGTGTCCGGCGACGGACTCCCGGCGTGCAGGGCGCGCAGCAGCGTCAGCGCCATGTCGAGTGCCAGGACCAGCGGCACGTTCTCCAGCCGGTCGCGGCCGCACACGTGCAGCAGCAGCAGCGCCGCGTTCCGCTGCCCCTCGTGCGGCGTGAGCATCAGCCGCTGCAACGCCTGCCCCAGCCCGTGCCGTTCCGGGTCCAGTGTCGCCGGGGGCGTCAGGGCCGCCCGCAGCGGCGTGAGCGGGTCCACCGGCCGCGCCGGCGCGCGGTACCCGGCCCAGGCCAGCCGCTCCTGCACGCGCGCCGCCCCGGCATCAGGATCACCCGGCCCGCCTGGCTGCGCTTCCCGCAGCAGCAGGGCGATCATGGCGTGATCCTCGTCCGGCAGCAGCGGCACGCCCCGCAGCCAGCCGCACCCGGCCGCGGCGTTCACGGCTTCCAGCCGCGCGGACAGCCGCGCCTCGGCCGGATTGATGACGGCCAGCGTGAACGCCAGGTCGTTCAGCCGTTCAAGCAGCGTCCGGTCCGGCCGGGCCGCATAGGCGCTCAGTCCGGCAGAGAGGGCCTGCACCAGCAGCACGCTGCGGATCAGGGTCTCCTGACCGAACACGCTGAGGGTCTCGTCGGTCTCGGCGCGCTCCATCATGCCGTCCAGCCGGACATCCAGCGCCTCCAGCGCGGCGCGCAGCAGTTCCGGGTGCGCGGTCAGGCCACCCGCCGGGTCCGGCCCGAACTGCTCCGGCACCTGCACACGCAGGGTGGACATCGGACCGGGCAGCGAGTGCCCTTCAGGAGTGCGCAGACGAACCATTCCCCACAGTCTGCGGCACGGACGCCCGCCCAGCGCCGCGCCGCCCGGCACCGGGCATCAGGGCAGCGTGTTCCCGGCGGCGCGCAGGACGGCGTACCACTCCTGGCGGGTCAGGTTCACGTCGGCGGCACGCGCGCAGTCACGCAGACGCTCGACCTTCGTGGTGCCCGTCACGGGCTGCATGTGCGCCGGGTGCCGCAGCAACCACGCGATGGCGATGGTCGTGTTGCTCACGCCGTACTGCCCGGCCAGCTGATCGATCACGGCGTTCAGCTCAGGGAATTTGGGGTTGTCCAGGAACACACCCTCGAAGAACCCGAACTGGAAAGGAGACCACGGCTGCACCGTGATGTCATGCAGGCGGCAGTAATCCAGGACGCCACCGTCACGGTCCACGGCACTGTCGTTTTCCATGTTCACGTTGAAACCGCGCGTGATCATGGTGGCGTTCGTGACGCTCAACTGCAACTGGTTGGCGACCAGCGGCTGACGCACGCTCTTCTTCAGCAGTTCGATCTGCATGGGCGTCTGGTTCGACACGCCGAAGTGCCGCACCTTCCCCTCCCGCTCCAGCTGATCGAAAGCGGCAGCCACCTCGTCCGGCTCGACCAGCGCGTCCGGGCGGTGCAGCAGCAGCACGTCGAGGTAATCGGTCCGCAGCCGCTCCAGGATGCCGTCCACGGACGCCAGGATGTGCTCGCGGCTGAAGTCGAACATGCCCAGGTCCACGCGGATCCCGCACTTGCTCTGCAGGATCATGCGTTCACGCACGCTGGAACTCATGCCCGCAGCGTCCGCGAAGATGCGTTCGCACTCGCCGCCGCCGTAGATGTCGGCGTGATCGAAGAAGTTCGCGCCCATCTCCATGGACTGCTGGACGAAGCGTTCCGCTCCGGCGCGGTCCAGCTCGTTGATGCGCATGCAGCCCACCGCGATCACGGGAACGTCGAGGGTGCTGGTACCTAATTTCATGGTTCGCATGGATTGCCTCCGGTGTCGGGTCTGGCGTAAGCGGTGATGCTCAGAAGAGTGCCGTGAGCACAACGCCGAAACCGCCGCTGATGCTAGCGCGGCGGCCACGGTGACCACACACATAAAGGAATCCAGAAGGTCCGGCCCACATAGCCAACCGCAGCGCCGTAACCGCCATCTCCGCTCTTCAGGCAGGCCGGTTCGCACGAACTCCCTGAACAGAAAGCCCCCCCTAGACTTCCAGGCATCCACCGCGGGGCAACGTCCCACAGGCCTGATCTCACCAGCCCCACTGAACGTGCCCACTCGGGTGCGCCCGCCACCCCCGCACCTGCCGATCCCAGAAGCCAGGGCGCCTCGGCCGTCCCGTCCATCGCGGCAGGCACGACCGACCTGATCGCCTTCCTGGCGTTCAGCCCCAGCAGGTGTCCGCCCATAGTAGAACATGACCTGCTGCCCCAGACCTCCGGGATAGGAATAGGCTCCGGTTGATGTCCCCTCCGAGTGCAATAAAAAATCAGCCCACCTGTTCAAGGTGGGCTGATGGGAAGGAAAAGAAAAACCCCCGCGCTGACCGACTTTTCCGGGACCCTGCGGTCCGAGTATCATTGGCGCGACTGCGTTTCACGACCCAGTTCGGCATGGAGTGGGGTGGTTCCGCAGTGCTATGGGCACGGGGGTGTCTTGATTTGTCATGAACTCACACCCGAAAACGGTGGGGTGAGTGATGCAAGACGAGGCGTGAAGGAGCGGGGTACTTCGTGTGCACACCCCACTGGGGTGTGCGGGATGATGGCGGGTGATGGTCAAGACCTCG
>NZ_BMQM01000041.1 GCF_014648115.1 Deinococcus seoulensis | reverse complement strand
CTCAAAACATCTTTGGGTGGTTCCGGCACGCCCATCCATCGGCATTCTTATGACAAATGCTCTATAAGCCATTCAATCGGAGTCCGTATGAACGCAGGACAGGGAAGCAGGTCAGCCGGGAGGGAACGGCTGGCCTGCTTCGCGTTGCGTCCAGCCTGGGCGGACGCAGCGTGGGTTTCGGGTCGCTGCGGGTGGGTGTGCGAGGCCGCTGAGCGGGTCCGAACGGGTCCGGCGGGCCGGGCGGGTTTCCTGTGCGGGGGTCAAACCGTCTAAAATGCCTAACGAGCGTTTGCTAGACAGATCGATCAGGGGAGGAGCCGGCCACCGCGCCGCGCCTTCTGCCCCCTGTCAGGAGGCCCCAGCCCATGATTCAACCCTTCACCCCTGAACCCATCCGCTTCGTGGCGGAGGACGGCACGCCGGTCCAGCCGCTGCCCGAGCGGTTCACGCCCGAGCTGCTGCGCGAGCTGCACGCCCTGATGCTGCGCGCCCGTGAATTCGACCGCAAACTCATCACGCTGCTCCGCCAGGGGCGCACGACCTTCTACGCACAGTCCAGCGGCATGGAAGCCACCCAGGTGGGCCTGGCCCGCTCGATCCGCGTGGGCCACGACTGGGTCTGGCCGTACTACCGCGACCACACCCTGGGGCTGGCCATGGGCGTTCCGATGGCCGAACTGCTCAGCCAGTGCCTCGGCACGAACAGCGACTCCTCGCGCGGGCGGCAGATGCCGCACCATTTCGCGGCGCAGGCTCAGAACTTCGTGAGCATCAGTTCCTCCATCGCCTCGCAGGTGCCGCCCGCCGCCGGGAACGCCATGGCGCAGAAGTACCTGGGCGTGGATGAACTCACGGTCTGCACCTTCGGGGACGGCGCGACCAGCGAGGGCGACTGGCACGCCGGACTGAACATGGCCGGCGCCGCCAAGGCCCCCGCGATGTTCGTGTGCGAGAACAACCAGTGGGCGATCAGCACCTCCATCCGCGAGCAGACGGCCAGCGAGACCATTCACATCAAGGCCAAGGCCTACGGCATGCCCGGCTACTACGTGGACGGCAACGACATCGTGGCCGTTATGGAGGTCTGCGCCTACGTGGCCGACCAGATCCGCGCCGGGCATGGTCCCGCGCTCGTCGAGTGCCTGACCTACCGCGTGGGCTCTCACAGCAACGCCGACGCGGACGCCGAGAAGCACTACCGCACCCGTGAGGAGGTCAAGGAGTGGCTGGGCCGCGACCCGATCACCCGCATCGAGAAACTGCTGGAGCATCTGGGCCACCCGGTCAGCGCCGGGGAACGCGCCGCGCTGATCGCCAGCACGCACCGCGAGGTCGACGAGCAGGTGCTGAAGGCCGAGGCGACCGGTCAACCCGACTGGCGGATCATGTTCGAGGACGTGTACGCTGACCTGCCGGGCCACCTGCGCGACCAGGAAGCCTTCCTGCGCGCCGAGCAGACCGGGCAGGCCGGTCAGGGAGGACGGGCATGACCGCCACACAGGAACGCACCCCCACCCAGGGCGCCGCCCCCGACGCCGAAACCGGCACGCGCACCATCAACCTGATTCAGGCCGTGACCGAGACCATCGCCGAGGAGATGGAACGCGACAGCCGCGTCGTGCTGTTCGGCGAGGATGTCGGCGCGCGCGGCGGCGTGTTCATGGCGACCGCCGGCCTTCAGGAACGTTTCGGGCCGCGCCGCGTGTTCGACACGCCCCTGAGCGAGGCCAGCATCGTGGGGGCTGCCGTGGGCATGGCCGTGCGCGGCCTGCGGCCCATCGCGGAAATTCAGTTCGCGGACTACATGGGGCCCGGCTTCGACCAGATCATCTCGCAGGCCGCCAAGATCCGCTACCGGTCGGGCGGGCAGTTCACGGCCCCCATGGTCATCCGCACGCCGTCGGGCGGCGGCGTGAAGGGCGGGCACCACCACAGCCAGAGCCCCGAGAGCTACTACACGCACACGCCGGGCCTGAAGGTCGTGATGCCCAGCACCCCCTACGACGCCAAGGGCCTGCTGCGCAGCGCCGTGCGCGGCGAGGACCCCGTGATCTTCTTCGAACCCAAACGCCTGTACCGCGCCGCCAGGGGCGAGGTGCCCGCCCACGATTACGTTGTGCGGTTCGGCGAGGCCGCCGTGCGCCGCGAGGGCACGGACCTGTCCCTGATCGGCTACGGGGGCGTCATGCCGGACCTGGAAAGGGCCGCCGACGCCCTGGCCGCCGAGGGCGTCAGCGTGGAGGTCATCGACCTGCGCTCGCTGGTGCCGTGGGACAAGGACCGCGTGCTGAGCAGCGTCGAGAAGACCGGCCGCGCCGTGCTGGTCAGCGAGGCGCCGCGCATCAGCAACTTCATGGGCGAGGTCGCGTACGTCATCCAGGAGCAGGTCTTCGATTCCCTGACCGCCCCGGTCGGGCAGGTGGCGGGCTTCGACACGCCGTACCCGTACGTGCAGGACAAGGTGTACCTGCCCGGCCCGAACCGCATCGTGGCCGCATGCGTCCGCGCGCTGAACTACTGACCTCTGCCCGTCATCCACTGCTCCCCTGAAGCCCTTACCCTGAACTCCATGAAACCCGACCTGCTTCGTCCCCTGCTGGGCTCCATCGGCCTGGTGATCGGCTTCGCGCTGTACGCCCTGGCGGGCCGACTGGCCGAACCGTGGCAGAGCGCCTGCATCGGGGGCATGTTCGCCCTGCTGGGCGTCAGCGCCTGGGTGTACGCGCGCGGGGAACGCTGGATTCAGGGACTGGCCCTCCTGCTGATCATCTACGGCCTGCTGCGCGCGTTCGTGCTGCGCTGAAGGCCTCACCCCGAGGTTCCCCATGAAAGAAATCCTGCTGCCTGAACTCGCTGAAAGTGTCGTCGAGGGTGAAATCCTCAAGTGGCTGGTGTCCGAGGGCGACACCATCGTGCTGGAGCAGCCGCTGTGCGAGGTCATGACCGACAAGGTCACGGTGGAACTCCCCAGCCCCGTCGCGGGCGTCCTGCACCGGCGACTGGCGGGGGAGGGTGACGTGGTCGCCGTTCACGCCGCCATCGCCCTGATCGACGAGACCGGCGGGGCCGCCCCCCAGGCGTCTGCCCCAGCGCCCGCCCCCCAGGTAACCGCAACTCAGGCGCCCTCCATTCAGGCTCAGGAGGAACGCGAGCAGATCGCGGGCGCGCAGCAGGACGAGGACCGGGGCGGCAGTATCGTGGAGGCCGGCCACCTGACCGGCAAGCCCGACGACGACGCCAGCAGCCTGTTCAGGGCCTTCGCCTCGGACGAGCAGGTGCAGGTGCAGGGCCTCGGCGTGCGCGGCACCTCCGCTGCGCAGGCCGCTGCCCAGACCGTCACCCAGCCCGCCCGCGCGGACGGCCGGGTGCTGGCCGTGCCCGCCGCACGGCAACTGGCCCGCGAACTGAACGTCACCCTGACCGACGTGCGTGGCAGCGGCCCGAACGGCCGTATCCGTGTCGGGGACGTGCTCGCGCACCATCAGGCAAGCTCGGCTGCACCCGCCACCGCTTCCACGGGCACCGCTGCACCTGCCGCCGCTTCCACCGGCACGGCGGCGCCGGTCGCGGCTGCGACCCCGGCAGCTCAGGCCGCCCCGCCTGCCGCTCCGGCCGCGAAGGGTGCCGGTGGGATGCCGGTCGCGCCCGTGCAGTACCGCACGCCCAGGGGCTACGAGCACCTGGAAGACCGCGTGCCGCTGCGGGGCATGCGCCGCGCCATCAGCAACCAGATGCAGGCCAGTCACCTGTACACCGTGCGGACCCTGACGGTGGACGAGGTGAACCTGACCAAGCTCGTGGAGTTCCGCGCCCGCGTGAAGGACGACGCGGCGGCCGCCGGGGTGAAACTGTCGTACCTGCCGTTCATCTTCCGGGCAGTCGCGGCGGCGCTGCGCAAGTACCCGAGCCTGAACACGTCCTTCGACGAGGCCACGCAGGAGATCGTGCAGAAGCGCTACTACAACGTCGGCATGGCGGTCGCCACGGACGCGGGCCTGACCGTGCCGGTCATCCGGGACGTGAACCACAAGAGCCTGTTCGATCTGGCGCGCGAGGTCACCGACGTGGCCGCGCGGGCGCAGGCCGGGAAACTCCAGGCGGACGAACTGGCGGGCAGCACGTTCAGCGTCACGAACATCGGGTCCATCGGGGCGCTGTTCTCGTTCCCGATCATCAACGTGCCGGACGCCGCGATTCTGGGCGTGCATTCCATCGTGAAGCGCCCCATCGTGGACGAGTACGACAACATCGTCGTGGCGCACATGATGTACCTGAGCCTGTCGTTCGATCACCGCCTCGTGGACGGCGCCGAGGCCGCGCGCTTCTGCAAGGAAGTGATCCGCCTGCTGGAAAACCCGGACCGCCTGATGCTCGAAGCCCTCTGAAGCCAGGAGAAGAGGAGGCCGGGGCCGCCGCGTCCGGGCCTCCTCTCTGTATGCCTGTATGCAGGCTCCCTGCGTGCTGGCACAGCCTGAAGGTGCGCTCCTCATACGGATTCCGTTTGTTTCGCTGACAATCCGGAACGGCACCGGATTGCCAGCTTCACGTCCGGAACCCTTTTCTCTCCTGCTCGCATCCGCTCGGATTGAATGGCCTTTGCAGTCCATTCAATCGGAGTCCGTATCACTTGCGAGCCTTCAGGCTTCGTGGGCAATTGCGGCGGGGATTTCAGCGGCGCGTCAGGTCCGCACGGTACGCTGGGCAATCACAGGGCAGTCCCCGCGGCTGACCTGCCGCCCCCCTACCCTCCTCACTGGCCCCGCGTGGCCTGCCCCGTTACTGGAGACTTCCCGACCATCATGCCCAAGTTTGCTGCTCTGCTTCTGCCTGCCCTGCTGCTGTTCACGCCCGCACACGCCCTGAAGATCAGCGTGTGGGACAACGAACTGCAGACCAAACTGGGTGACGGTGAGAGCAGCGGCAACCAGCTGAAACTGCGGCTGGTCGGGGATTACAGCGGGCCGGTCGTGGTGCTGTTCGCCCCCAGTGACGAGGAACGCGCCCGGAACGCCTTCCCGGCGCTGAAGAGCCGGTACAGCGGCGTGCTGCGCGGCGGCCAGCTGGACCTGCAACTGGACGGCGGTCCGCAGAGCGTCACGCGGTTCCTGAACAGCTTCAGGTTGAACGTGACGTTGCAGGTGCCGGGCACGCCCGTGACCCTGCCGGGCCTGAAAGCCGCGCCCGCCAACAAGAAGTGAAGGATGGCCCGGCGGGGTTCATCAGGATTCATCAAGTTCGCGGTCTGGTGGGCACGCTAGGATTCAGTCGAGACCGTACCTACCCTCACGTTTCATGGCGGCGCGTCACGGGCTGCCGCACAAGGAGAAAGTCATGCTGGCCCAGATTCTTGTTGTCGAAGACGATCCGCACCTCGGGCCGATGCTCAAGGAGTACCTGTCGGGCGAGTACCAGGTGCAGCACGCTGCGACCCTGAAGGACGCGCAGGCGTGGCTGGGCACCCACACCGCGCAGCTGATCCTGCTGGACCTGAACCTGCCGGACGGCGACGGCCTGGACCTCGTGCAGGCGCTGCGGCAGTACTCCAGCACGCCGGTGCTGGTGCTCTCGGCGCGTAGCGGCGTGCAGGAGCGCGTGGCGGGCCTGAACGCCGGCGCGGACGATTACCTGACCAAGCCGTTCGCCATGCCGGAACTCGACGCGCGTATCACGGCGCTGCTGCGGCGCACGGCGGCCGGGTCGGGCGTGAACCTGGGAAACACCAGCCTCTCGACCAGCAGTCTGCTGCTGACGGTGGACGATAAGCACACCAACCTGACTGAGCACGAGGCCCGCATCCTGGAACTGATGATGCGCACGCCCGAGCGGGTGTTCTCACGCGCGGACATCGAGTCTCACCTGTACGGCTGGGAGACGCCGAACAGCAACTCGGTCGAGGTGCGCATCTCGCAGTTGCGCAAGAAACTGGAGCACGCGGGCAGTGACCTGCGAATCCGCACGATCCGCAACGTCGGGTACGTGCTGCAGGCCTGATGACCCCGGCCGCGCGGCCCGTGACGCCCCCGGACGGGACGCGGCGGGCCGCGCTGCTGGTTCCCGGCGCGGGGCTCGTATCGGCGCGGGTCGCGTGGCGGCACAGCCTGCGGTTCCGGCTGGCCCTGACGTACAGCCTGCTGGCCCTGGCGCTGATCCTGCTGACCAGCCTGGGCGTGGTCACGCTGCTGCTCTCGCGCATGGATCAGCAGTTCACGGACCGGCTGGACGAGCGCGCCGACACGCTGGCAGAAGCCTTCACGACCGGCGGTGGCGGGCTGGGCCGCGCGGCCAGCGGTCCCGGCGCGTACACCATGCTGATCGACCAGGGCGGGAACGTGGTCGTGACCAGCCCCGCGCTGCGCGCCTACGTGGACTCGCCGGATCCGTTCGGCGCGCAGTCCCCGGTGTCGTTGCAGGACACGTCGGTGCGGGCGGTGCGGCGGCCCGTGGGGGATTTCGGGACGCTGTGGGTGGGCCTGCCGGAAGAGGACCTGATCGCCGCGCGGCAGAGTGCCCTGAGCGCACTGCTGCTGGCGCTGATCGTGGCCCCGCTGCTGCTGCTGCTGACCGGCTGGTGGGTGGGCCGCCGCGCCCTGAGCGGGCTGGAGCATGCCGCGAACCTCGCCGACCGTATCGACCCGACCCGCAGTCTCGCCACGCTGCCGTTGCCGGCGCAGGAGGACGAGGTTCACCGCCTGCTGACGGCCATCAACCGCCTGCTGGTCCGCATCGAGGACGGACAGGCGCGTGAAAAGCAACTGCTGGGGCAGATCGTGCATGAGCTGGGCGCGCCGCTGACCGTCCTGAAGGCCAGCCTGCAACGCGCCGAGGAACGCACCAACGACCCGGAAGTGCAGCGGGCCTCGCTGGTCGCGGACGAACTGACCTTCACCACGCAGGACCTGATGCAACTGGCACGCGGGGAACTGGAGATGAAACTCGCGTGGCATTACATCCCGGCCCGGACGTTGCGGGGCCGCGTGGACCGGCTGGTGCCCGGCACGACCTTCACGGGCGACTGGACGGGCGGCATCCTGTGCGACCCGGACCGGCTGACGCAGGCGCTGCGGAACCTGCTGGCGAACGCCCGCCGCGCTGCCGGAGCGGACGGCACCGTCACCCTGAACCTGACCGAGACGCCTGAGTGGCTGACCTTCACGGTGCGGGACAGCGGGCCGGGCCTGCCGCCGGAACTGGGCGAGCAGATCTTCCAGCCGTTCGTGAGCGGGGCGGGCAGCAGCGGCCTGGGCCTGAGCGTGTCCCGGCAGATCGCGCTGATGCACGGCGGCACCCTGACCGGCGAGAACCACCCGCAGGGGGGCGCGCTGTTCACGCTGGCGATTCCCGGCGCGGCCCTGGGCGACGAGAGCGACGAACCGGACGAGGTGCAGGAGAACGGACCGCTGAACGAACCGCCCCTCCCCGCCCGCCCCTGAAGTCAGGGCGGCCCGGCACCCCCCACCGGGCGGAGCGCATTCCGCTCCCGCGCAGTCTGGCACGGACCGTATGCTGACCGGGTGACCAGTCGTCCCCTGTTCGCTGATCTGCACGCCCCCACGCCGCACGAGGAACTGCTGGCGCTGCTGACCCTGCGCTTCACGCCGGGGCTGGGGCCGCGCCGCACCGAGAGCCTGCGCGCGCACTTCGGATCGGCTCACGCGGCGCTGCGCGCCCCACGCAGCGAACTGCGCGGCGTGCCGGGCCTGGACACCCGCAGTCTGGCTGCCATCGGCACCCCGAAAGCCGCCGAGCAGGCGCAGGCGGAACTGACCGGGGCCGCGCGGCTGGGCGTGACCCTGCTGGGCCGCGGCCTGGACGGCTACCCGCCCGCCCTGGACGCCCTGGAGGACGCCCCGGCGGTGCTGTGGGTGCTGGGCGACCTGCCGGACCTGCCGGTCGTGCCGCGCGCCATCGGGATCGTGGGCACGCGCGCCGCCAGTCCTCACGCAGTGTCGCTGACCCGCACGGTCGCGGCGGACCTGGCCCGCGCGGGCGTGGTCGTGGTCAGCGGACTGGCGCGCGGGATCGACACGGCGGCGCACGGCGCGGCAGTCGAGGCGGGCGGCGTGAGTGTGGGCGTGCTGGGCAGCGCCGTGAACGTCATCTACCCCCGCGAGAACGAGCGGCTGGCCGAACAGCTCACGCTGATCAGCGAGTACCCCCTAGGGACCGGTCCCGCGCAGCATCACTTCCCGACCCGCAACCGCCTGATCGCCGCCCTGAGCGCCGGGACACTGGTCGTCGAGGGCGAACGCAAGAGCGGGTCGCTGATCACCGCCACACACGCCCTGGAGTGCGGGCGCACCGTGTTCGCCGTGCCGGGCCGCGCCGGGGACCCGCGCGCCGCCGGGCCGCACGCCCTGATCCGCGACGGCGCCGTCCTGACCGAATCCGCCGCCGACATCCTGAACGAGTTCGGGTGGGGCAGCGTGCCGCAGCAACCGCCCCTGAACCTCCCGCCCGAGCAGGCGCAGGTGCTGGCCGCCATCAACGCGCCCGCCACCCTGGACGACCTTCAGGCCCGCGCGCGGCTGCCCATGCCGGACGTGCAGACCGCGCTGGTCATGCTGCAACTCGCCGGACTGGTCGAGGAGGTCGGCGGCCGCTGGAGCAGACGCTGACGGCACGGCCCCGGCAGGATCAGCCGTGCTGCGGCCCGAAGTCCTTCTCCACCGTCACGCGCGGCGGACCATTCAGGGTCACGCCCTCGTGCGCGGGATCGTTCAGGGTGGACAGCTGGCCCAGCAGTCCGGCACGCAGGCTGCCTGCACGACCTTCGAGTACGTCGGTGTGCGGGTCGAGTTGCAGCGTCCAGCCTCCGCCGGGCCATTCGACGCGGGTTTCGAGGACCTCGCCGCGCGTCAGGGCCGCGAGTTCCAGATCGTCGATGCGGGCGCGGACGCGGCCCGATATGAACCTCACCTTCATGGGTGACAGGATAGGCGCATGGACATCCTGATTCTGGGCGGCACGCAGTTCGTGGGTCGGCACATCGTGCTGGCGTTCCTGGCGGGTGGGCACCGCGTGAGCATCCTGACGCGCGGGCAGTCCCCGGACGAGTTGCCAGCCGGGGTCGAGCGGCTGCGCGGCGACCGGGCCGAGGCGGGCGGACTGGACACCCTGTCGGGCCGCCGCTGGGACGCCTGCGTGGATGTCAGCGGGTACACCCCGGCGGCCGTGCAGGCGAGTGCGGCGGAGCTGCGGGACCGGGTGAACCGCTACGTGTTTGTCAGCACGGTCAGCGTGTACGCCGAGCCGGGCCGTCACCCGGTGCGGGAGGACGACCCGCTGCTGCCTCCGGCGCCCGCCGACCAGACCGAGGTGACGGGCGCCAGTTACGGCCCGCTGAAGGTGGCCTGCGAGCAGATCGTGCAGGAGGTGTTCGGGGACCGCGCCACCATCCTGCGGCCGCAGATCGTGGCGGGGCCGTTCGATCACACGGCCCGCTACCCGTACTGGCCGGACCGGGCGGCCGGTGGGGGAGGGGAGACCCTGCTGCCCGGCGACGGTGAGGACCACGTGCAGGTGATCGACGCGCGTGACCTCGCCGCGTTCACGGTGCGCGCGGTCGAGCAGGACGTGGGTGGCGTGTTCAACGTGGCAGGGCCGCGCCTGAGCTGGGCGCACTTCGCGGGCGTGCTGGGCATCCGTCAACCCGTATGGGTCCCGGCGGACGCCCTGGAACGCCTGGGCCTGGGCTTCCGCGAGTTACCGCTGTTCATCCCGGAGAGTGGCGAGCAGGCAGGCCTGATGGACGTGGATGCCGGGCGCGCCCTGGCGTCGGGCCTGACCCTGCGCGGCCCGGAGGTGACGGCCCGTGACACCCGTGCCTGGAGTGCCGGGGCCGCCCTGACCTACGCCCTGACGCCGGAACGCGAGGCACAGGCGCTGGCTGCCTGGAGAGAAGAACAGGCCGGGTAGAGACGGAAAGAACACCCGACGCCCCGGCTTCTCTCCAGTGTAGCCCCGAGAGAAGCCGGGCCGGGTGGTATGCTGACCCCCGCTTCAAGAGTGCCTTAAGGGAGGTGCGCCTTATCTCGCAGGAAATCTGGGCGGACGTGCTTGGGTACGTCCGCAAGAACATTTCAGAGGTGGAATACCACACCTGGTTCGCCCCCGTGAAAAACCTCGGCGTGCAGGAAGGATCGCTGGTGCTGGGCGTGCGGAACTCGTTCGCGCAGGAGTGGTTCCGCAAGCATTACCTGGAGTTGCTGGAAGACGCGCTGCGCAGTCTGGGCGCGCAGAATCCGCAGGTGAGCTTCCAGGTGCTGCCGGCCGCGCAGGACGCGCTGCTGCTGCCCAGCGACCCGCCGCCGCCCCCACCCGCCCCGGCTGGACGCGCGGCCCCGGCGCCCGCGCCCGTCGAGAACCGCAAGGTCCTGAACCCCAAGTACACCTTCGAGAATTTCGTGGTGGGGCCAAACAACAACCTCGCGCACGCGGCGGCGCTGGCCGTCGCGGAGTCGCCCGGCAAGGCGTACAACCCGCTGTTCATCTACGGCGACGTCGGGCTGGGCAAGACCCACCTGATGCACGCGGTCGGGCATTACATGACCGAACGCTTTCCGGGCAAGCGCATCGAGTACGTCTCGACCGAGTCGTTCACGAACGACCTGATCAACGCGATCCGCGAGGACCGCATGACGCAGTTCCGGAACCGTTACCGCAGCGTGGATCTGCTGCTGGTCGACGATATTCAGTTCCTGGCCGGCAAGGAGCGCACGCAGGAGGAGTTCTTCCATACCTTCAACGCGCTGTACGAGAACCACAAGCAGATCATCCTGAGTTCCGACCGGCCGCCGAAGGACATCCAGACGCTGGAGGGGCGGCTTCGCAGCCGGTTCGAGTGGGGTCTGATCACGGACATCCAGTCGCCGGAGTACGAGACGCGCGTGGCGATCCTGAAGATGAACGCCGAGCACAACCGCATCGACATTCCGCAGGAGGTGCTGGAACTGATCGCGCGGCAGGTGACGACCAACATCCGTGAGCTGGAGGGCGCGCTGATGCGGGTGGTGGCGTTCTGTAGCCTGAACAACGTGCCCTTTTCGCGGGCGGTGGCGGCCAAGGCGCTGAGCAACGTGTTCACGCCGCAGGAAGTCAAGGTCGAGATGATGGATGTGCTCAAGCAGGTGGCGGCGCACTACAACATGCCGCCGGACGTGATCCGTGGGTCCGGGCGGGTGCGTGAGGTGGTGCTGCCGCGTCAGGTGGCGCAGTACCTGATCCGTGAGTTGACGGATCACTCACTGCCGGAAATCGGTCAGTTTTTCGGGCGGGATCATTCGACCGTGATGCATGCCATCAGTAAAGTGACGGAGCAGGTGGGCCGCGAACCCGAGATCACGGCGGCGGTCGAGACCCTGCGCCGCAAGATGCAGGGTCTGGAAGACGACGAATATGATACATAATACTGGCATTGTTTTTGTGAAGGGGCAGAATAAGTTCCAAATTCCGTTCCAAAACCGTGTGCGCAGTTTCACAAGCTGTGGATAACCCTGTGGATAACCTGTGGATAACCCCGTTTTTTCTGTGGATAAAATTGTGGATAACCCGGTCTCCTCAGACCCCTGTGGATAACCCCCGATTTTGTCCACAGGTTATCCACAGGAAAGTGCCACTTATCCACAATTTTGTCCACAGGGCAAACCCGCGCTGAGCGCACCTCCAGACCGCTTTTCCACAGTTTCCACAGGCCCTATTACTACTACTACTATCTTTTTTTAATATAAGAACAGATAAAAGATAGGACCCAGACAGAGAGGCATGCCATGAACGTACACGTCACCAAAAAAATTCTCAGTGAGGGGCTCGGTCTCCTCGAACGCGTGGTTCCCAGTCGCAGCAGCAACCCCCTCCTCACAGCCCTGAAAGTCGAGGCCACCGAGGCCGGTCTGACCCTCAGCGGCACCAACCTCGAAATCGACCTGTCCTGCTTCGTCCCGGCGGAAATCCGTGACCCGCAGAACTTCGTGGTCCCTGCCCACCTGTTCGCGCAGATCGTCCGCAACCTGGGCGGCGAACTGGTCGAACTGGAACTCAGCGGCGCGGAACTGGCTGTCCGTGCCGGCGGCTCGGACTTCAAGCTCCAGACCGGCGACCTAGACGCCTACCCGCCCCTGAGTTTCCCCTCGCAGGCCGACGTGAGCCTGGATGCCACGGAACTGGCCCGCGCCTTCTCCAGCGTGCGCTATGCCGCCAGCAACGAGGCCTTCCAGGCCGTGTTCCGCGGCATCAAACTCGAGCACCGGCCCGAGGGCGCGCGCGTGGTCGCCTCGGACGGGTACCGCGTGGCCATCCGGGACTTTCCGGCCAGCGGGGACGGCCGCAACCTGATCATCCCGGCCCGCAGCGTCGACGAACTGATCCGCGTGCTCAAGGACGGCGAGGCCCGCTTCACGTACGGCGACGGCATGCTGAGCGTCACGACCGACCGCGTGCACATGAACCTGAAACTGCTCGACGGTGACTTCCCGGATTACGAACGGGTGATTCCCAAGGACATCAAGCTGCAGGTCACGCTGCCCGCCACCGCCCTGAAGGAGGCCGTGAACCGCGTGGCCGTGCTGGCCGACAAGAACGCCAACAACCGCGTGGAATTCCTGGTGTCCGAGGGCAAGTTGCGTCTGGCGGCCGAGGGTGATTACGGCCGCGCGCAGGACACCCTGGAGGTGGTGCAGGGTGGCACAGAGCCCGCCATGAGCCTCGCGTTCAACGCCCGGCATGTTCTGGATGCGCTGGGGCCGATCGAGGGTGAGGCCGAACTGCTGTTCAGCGGCTCCACCAGCCCCGCTATCTTCCGCGCGGCGGGTGGGGGCGGGTACATGGCGGTCATGGTCACGCTGCGCGTCTGAGGGGCCTGTGGACGCCCGCACGGGCCTGTCATGTGGGCGTCCACACCCACGGATCTCCGGTGGGCCGCGTGAGACGGACTCCGATTGAATGGCTTACAAAGCCGTTCAATCCGAGCGGATGCGAGTGGGAACAAACGGAATCCGTATGAGACGCGCCAGGTGTCCGGTTCGTTAGACCGGGTGCACCGTTTCATGACCTGAGCCGCTTATAGTGTCTGAAGTACACCTACTCGACCGGTGGTCCCGCCACACGGCAGCCCGGCGGCGGGAGGCAACCCCAACCTCGGAGGAATGAGCGATGAAGATTGAGAAAGTGATTGCCCGTGAAGTGCTGGACTCGCGCGGGAACCCCACCGTGGAAGCCGAAGTGCACCTCGACAGCGGTTTTTCCGGCCGCGCCATCGTCCCCTCGGGCGCCAGCACCGGCACCCACGAGGCCCTCGAACTGCGTGACGGCGGCAGCCGCTACCTCGGCAAGGGCGTCCTGAAGGCCGTCGCGAACGTCAATGAGGCGCTCGGGCCGGCCGTGGTCGGCATGGACGCCAGCGAACAGGCCGCCATCGACGCCGCCATGATGGCCGTCGACGGCACCCCCAACAAGGGCAGCATGGGCGGCAACGCCATCCTGGCTGTCAGCCTCGCGACCGCCCGCGCCGCCGCCGCCGAACTGGACATCCCGCTGTACCGTTACCTGGGTGGCAGCAACGCCAAGACCCTGCCGGTCCCGATGATGAACGTCATCAACGGCGGCGCGCACGCCGACAACTCCGTGGACTTCCAGGAGTTCATGGTCATGCCGGTCGGTGCGCCGACCTTCCGCGAGGCGCTGCGCTACGGCGCCGAGACCTTCCACAGCCTCAAGAAGGTCCTGTCCGCCAAGGGTTACAACACCAACGTCGGTGACGAGGGCGGCTTCGCCCCCGACCTCAAGAGCAACGAGGAGGCGCTGGACGTGCTGCTCGAGGCGATCGAGAAGGCCGGGTACGAGCCGGGTAAGGACATCGCCATCGCGCTGGACCCGGCCGTGACCGAACTGTTCAAGGACGGCAAGTACCACCTCGAATCTGAGGGGCGTGTCCTCTCAACCGCCGAGATGGTGGACTTCTGGGCCGACTGGGCGCAGCGTTACCCGATCGTGAGCATCGAGGACGGCCTCGCCGAGGACGACTGGGACGGCTGGGCGCAGCTGACCGCCAAGATCGGGGACCGCGTGCAACTGGTCGGTGACGACCTGTTCGTGACCAACCCCGAGCGTCTGCAGCGCGGCATCGACACCAAGGTCGGCAACGCCATCCTGGTGAAGGTCAACCAGATCGGCAGCCTGACCGAGTCGATGGACGCCATCGAACTGGCCAAGCGTCACCACTACGGCACGATCATCAGCCACCGCAGCGGGGAGTCCGAGGACGCCTTCATCGCGGATCTGGCGGTCGCCACGAACGCCGGGCAGATCAAGACCGGTTCGGCCAGCCGCTCTGACCGCATCGCCAAGTACAACCAGCTGCTGCGCATCGAGGACGCCCTCGGTGACCGCGCGGTGTACCCGGGCCGTAAAGCCCTGCGTTAAGGGCGTTGCCGGGCGGCGTGGGGTGATCCCTGCCGCCCGGCCTTTCAGGTGCTTGGAAAGGATTCCACATGAAACAGATTGACCGCGCCACCAAGATCGTGGCGACCGTCGGCCCCGCCAGCCGCAGCCCGGAAGTCCTGAGCCGCATGATCGACGCAGGACTGAACGTCGTGCGCATGAACTTCAGCCACGGCGACCGCGAGGACCACCGCCAGACCCTCCAGATGGTCCGTGAACTGGCTGCCAAGAAGGGCGTCACCATCGGTATCCTGCAGGACCTTCAGGGGCCCAAGATCCGCGTGGGCCGCTTCGCGGAGGGCAGCGTCACGCTGGCCCCCGGTGACAAGTTCACCATCACCATGGACGATGTCGAGGGCGACGCCACCCGCGTCGGCACGACCTACAAGGCCCTGATTCACGACGTGACGCCCGGCATGGCCCTGCTGCTCGACGACGGCAACATGGCCCTGCGCGTCGAGGGTGTGCGCGGCAACGACGTGCTGACCACCGTCGTGATCGGCGGCGTCCTGAAGAACAACAAGGGCATCAACGTGCCCGAGGCCGACCTGAGCGTGCCCGCACTGTCCGAGAAGGACGTGCAGGACATGGAGTTCGGCGCGGAGCTGGGCGTGGACTGGGTCGCGCTGAGCTTCGTGCGTTCCCGCGACGACCTGCTGCTGGCCCGCCACTACATGTCCCGTTTCGGCAGCCGCGCCAAGCTGATGGCGAAAATCGAGAAGCCGCAGGCTGTGGACCGCTTCGAGGACATCCTGAAGGAAGTGGACGGCATCATGGTCGCGCGCGGTGACCTGGGTGTCGAGATGCGCCCCGAGCAGGTGCCGACCATCCAGAAACGCATCATCCGCATGTGCCGCGAGGCGGGCAAGCCCGTCATCACCGCCACGCAGATGCTCGAGAGCATGATCAGCCTGCCGCGCCCCACCCGCGCCGAGGCCTCCGACGTGGCGAACGCCATCTACGACGGCACGGACGCCGTGATGCTCTCGGCCGAATCCGCCGCCGGGCTGTACCCGGTCGAGTCGGTCGCCATGATGGACGCCATCGCCCGCGAGGCAGAGGCCAGCGAGCACTACAAGATGCTGCAACGCTCGCTGATCGTGGACACCGAACTGGCGCAGGATTCCATTGCGTCGGCCGCCTGCGCCATCGGTGAGAAACTGGACTCCCCGGCCATCGTGACCTTCACCAGCACGGGCGGCGCGGCGGCCCGGATCGCCAAGAACCGCCCCCCGCTGGCGATCCTGGCCCTGACGCCCAACGAGCAGACCCGCAACCAGCTGGCGCTGTCGTGGGGGGTCGTGCCGGTCCTGAGCGAGGACCCCCGCAACACCGACGACATGGTCCGCATCGCCAACGACGAACTGGGCCGCAGCGGCCTGGCTGAACCGGGCGACCGGTACGTGATCACGGCCGGCGTGCCCTTCGGCGTGCGCGGCACGACCAACATGCTGCGCGTGGAACGCCTGCGCGAGTAACCCGGCGGCGCGGGGAGGGGGTGCGGGTCATCGTGACCGGCGTCCCCTCCCCGCCTGCGTTGGCTGGCCGGTCAACCCGCGTGCTGCTGGCACTGGCCGGTGTCAGGGAAGCGTGATGGGCAGGTCAGGTTTTTATCCACAGGGACGGGGTTTTTCCACATGCTGCCTGTGGATAAGTGTGCGTGGGCAGTCGGGGTTTTTCCGCCGCTGCACACTGTCCACAGGCTGCCGGGGTTGTCCACAGCAGCCTGTGCATAACTTTTCACCGGGTCGGGTTTCTGTCAGCTGACCGCTCTGGCGCTGAGCGCCACGTGAAGGCCCCGTGAAGGTGCCGGGTGGATCAGGAGCCCAGGACCAGCCGCGCGAACTTGTCCTTGCCCTTCTGGATGACCGCGCCGCCCTCTGCCGAGAGCTGCTCGCGGGTCAGGCCGCCCTGCGGGTCCGTGAACGGCTCGCCGTTCAGTTTCAGGCCCCGGTTCTGCATCAGTTTGCGGGCCGCACCGTTACTGGGTTCCAGGCCAGCCATGACCACCAGTTTCGCCATGCTGATCCGTCCGGTATCCACGCTGTCGTCCAGATCCGCTGCCGGGACGGTCACGGTCGGGATGTTCTCGGGAATGCCGCCCCTGGCGACCGAGCGGAAGCGTTCCTCGGCGGCGTCCAGGTCCGCGCCGGGGTGCAGGGCCGATACGACCTCGCGCGCCAGTTCGCGGTGCGCGGCGACCGGGTGTCCGGCCAGCAGTTCCTCGATGCGGGGGCGGGGCAGGTCGGTCAGCAGCGTGAAGTAGTTGTCCAGCAGCGGGTCGGGCACCTTCATCAATCCGGCGAACATGGCGTGCGGTTCGTCGGTCAGGCCGATGTAGTTATCCAGGCTCTTGGACATCTTCTCGGTGCCGTCCAGGCCGACCAGCAGCGGCAGGGTCATGACGACCTGCGATTCCTGCCCGTAATCACGTTGCAGGGCGCGGCCCACCAGGTTGTTGAACAGCTGATCTGTGCCGCCCAGTTCCACGTCCGCCTCCAGCGCCACCGAGTCGTAGCCCTGCGTCAGGGGGTACAGCAGTTCGTGCACGGCGATGGGCACGCCGCCCTCGAAGCGCTTGCGGAAGTCGTCGCGTTCCATGATGCGCGCGACCGTGTAGCGGCTGGCGAGGCGGATCACGTCGGCGTACCCCATGGGCTCAAGCCACTCGCCGTTGTAGCGGATCTCCAGCACCTCGCTCTCCTGGCGCAGGATCAGGCGGCACTGCTCCAGGTAGCTCTTAGCGTTCTCACGGGTCTGCTCCAGCGTCAGGGGCGGGCGGGTCTTGCTCTTGCCGCTGGGGTCGCCGATCATCGCCGTGAAGTCCCCGATCAGCATGATGACCTTGTGCCCCAGGTCCTGGAACTGCCGCATCTTGCGCAGGATCACGGCGTGCCCCAGGTGCAGGTCCGGGCGGGTCGGGTCGGCGCCCAGTTTCACGCGCAGCGGCGCGCCCTTCTCCAGTTTGCGGCGCAGGTCGTCCTCGGACACCAGGTCCACCACGCCGCGCCTGAGCAGCTCGATCTGCTCGTCGATCGGTACGTTCCAGCGGATTTCACTCATAGGTCACTCCATGCAAAGGGCGGCGCACTCGCTTGTCGCAGGTGCGCCGCTCGGGGGTTGGATTTCAGGCTGTCACTGACCCTCCTACCGCTGGCGGCAGGGGGGATACGCACGTCGGGTCAGGTGCCTCACGCCGCCCAGCATAGCAGGCGCGCGGGCCGGCGCTCTAGCATGACCGGCATGAAGACCATCCATGAACTGCGCGCCACCTTCCCCCGGCCGGGGCGGGTCGAGTGGATCGGGCTGCGACCCGCCCGCCGCGCCCCGCTGCTGCCGGTGGCGCAGATCGAGGCGCACCCGCTCGTCGGCCTGATCGGCGATCACGGCAAACTCGCCCCGCCCCGCCTGACGGCCCTGACCGGCGAGGCGGGCGAGACCGGGGTGCGTGCGCCCGCGCCGCCGGTGCCGGGCGGTCCGGGGCGGCGGCAGGTGACACTGATCCAGGCCGAGCACCTGCCGGTCATCGCGGCGCTGTGCGGGCGCGCGGAGGTCACGCCGGAGGCGCTGCGGCGCAACCTCGTGATCAGCGGCATTCCACTGCTGGCCCTCAAGGACGTCCGTTTTCAGATCGGCGAGGTGATCCTGGAAGGCACGGGCGAGTGCCACCCCTGCTCACGCATGGAAGAAACCCTGGGCGAGGGAGGCTACAACGCCGTGCGCGGCCACGGGGGGCTGACCGCCCGCGTGATCCGGGGCGGCCTGATCCGCGAGGGGGACACCCTCATTCCGCTGCTGCCATGAGGCCCGGTGGCTATGCTGTGCGGCATGGCGAAACGTTCCCCCCCGGCCCCCCTGAGCGCCACGCGGCGACGCACGCTGGCCGGTGCGTTCGGCTTCACGCGCCTGATCGTGGAACTGGGCGTCCTGAGCTCCTTCGCGTTCAGTCTGGCGCTGTTCATCGCGGCGATCGCGCAGGCGTACGTGACCATCCGCGCCGCGCTGGGCGAACTGGGTGAAGCCGAGACCACCAAGTCCCTGATCGTATCGGCGGTCGAACAGGCCGACACGCTGCTGGTCGGCGTGGCGCTGCTGATCATCTCGTTCGGGTTGCAGGCGCTGTTCGTGGGGCGCGTGCAGAACGTCCCGGCGTGGCTGCACATCGAGTCCTTCGACGACCTGAAACAGAAACTGATCGGGATCGTGATCGTGGCGCTCGCCGTGAACTTCTTCAGCGTGGCCCTGGAATGGAAGGGCGGCACGGACATCCTGGTGTATGGGGCGGCCATCGCCTCGGTCATCCTGGCGGTGGGGGCGTACTCGGTGGTCCTGACCCGGCAGGGACTGGCCCGCGACCATCAGGCCGCGCCGCACGACCCGCCCGGCCCGGCGGACGGCAGCGGCCGTGCTTGACGCCCGCCTCGAAACGGTCCTGTCTCTCATCCGCGCGCCGCTGCACGCCGACATCGGCAGCGACCACGCGGGCCTGCCGCTGGAACTCGTGCGGCGCGGCCACATCGAGCGGGGCGTGATCGTGGAACTGAACCCCGGTCCCCTGGAGAACGCGCGGCAGGCGGTCGCCCGCGCGGGCCTGGGTGGCCGTCTGGACGTTCGCAGCGGCGACGGCCTGGATCCCCTGGCCCCTGGTGAGGTGCCCAGCGTCAGCATGACCGGCATGGGTGCGCTGACCATGCGCGGCATCCTGGAACGCGGCGCGGCCCGGCAGGTACGCCCGGACACACTGGTCGTGCAACCCAACGACAACCCCGCCCCGCTGCGCGAGTGGGCGCTCGGGGCCGGGTATCACCTGCGGGCCGAGCGGCTGGCCAGCGGGTACTGGACCTACCCGGTCCTGCGGTTCGAGCGGGCCGACGGCCCCGACCGCGCCTACGAGGGCCTGCCACCCGACGCGGCGCGGCGCTACGGGCCGCTCCTGCTGCGTGAAGGGAGTGCGCTGCTGCGCCGGCAGGTATGGGCGGACGTGACCCGCCTGACTCCGCTGGCCGCGCCGGGCCGCCCGGCTGCGCTGGAACTCGCCACGGCGCACGCGGCGCTGGCGTGGCTGGACGGCCAGTCCTCCCTTGATAATGACTCGGAGGGCTAAAACAAAAAGCCCGCCCTTCTCGGACGGTCATAAGAAAAGAATAGCGCGGAATGCAGGGGGTGTCAACTCCATGCAGGCGTTCCTAGAAACAGCGTCCAAGAGCGTGTTTTTTACGTCGCTTCTGTTCGGGGGTGCATAGCCGCAGCGTGGCGTCCGGGGACCAAAACAAAAAATCCGCCTCTCGGGCGGTTATGTCTTCAAGATAGCGCGGTATGCGGGGCGCGTCAAGCTCATGCGGGCAGGCTGGAAAATGCCGTCTGGAATGGGCGTCTCGGTATCGACGAACGGGTGCAGGTGAATAGAGGAGGGGGTGGCCCGCCCGCAGCCACCCCCTGACCCGCGCCGCAGGGTGTTAGCGGGCGACTTCCACGGCGCGACTTTCACGCACGACGGTCACCTGCACCTGACCGGGGTACTCCATGTCCTGCTCGACGCGGCCGGCGATCTCGCGGGCCAGCAGGGTCGCCTGGGCGTCCGTGACCTTCTCGGGCTGCACGATCACGCGTACCTCGCGCCCGGCCTGGATGGCGTAGGCCTGCTGCACGCCGGGGAACGACACGGCGATCTGCTCCAGCTGTTCCAGGCGGCGCACGTACGATTCGAGTTCCTCGCGGCGCGCGCCGGGCCTCGCGGCGCTGATGGCGTCGGCGGCGGCGACCAGCACGGAGTACAGCGTCTCGCCGTTCTCCGGGTCGTGGTGGTGCGCGATGGCGTCGATGACCTCGTGCGGCTCGCCGAAGCGTTTGGCGAGGTTGATGCCGATGTCCACGTGCGTGCCGTCGATCTCGCGGTCGATGCTCTTGCCCACGTCGTGCATCAGGCCGGCGCGGCGGGCCATGCCGGCGTCCAGGCCCAGTTCGCCGGCCATGATGCCGGTCAGGTGCGCCACCTGAATGGAGTGTTTCAGGACGTTCTGCCCGTAACTGGTGCGGAAGTACATGCGGCCCAGCAGCTGCACCAGCCCCGGCTTGATGCCCACCACGCCCGCCTCGATGGCCGCTTCCTCGCCCTGGGTGTGCATGAAGACCTTCATCTCGTCCTGCGCCTTGTGCACCATCTCCTCGATGCGGGTCGGGTGGATGCGGCCGTCGGCGACCAGGGCGTCCAGCACGTGCCGGGCGACCTCGCGGCGCACCGGGTTGAAGCTCGACAGGATCACGGCTTCGGGGGTGTCGTCGATGATCAGGTCCACGCCGGTCAGGGCCTCGAAGGCGCGGATGTTGCGGCCCTCGCGGCCGATCAGGCGGCCCTTCATGGCGTCGTTCGGAATGGGCACGACCGACACGCTCAGCGCCGCGCTGGTCTCGGAGGCGCTGCGCTGGATGGCCTGCGCGATCACGTGCCGCGCCGAACGCTTGGCGTCGGCCGAGGCGCGTTCCTGCATGGCCTTCACGCGGATGGCTTTCTCCTCTTCCAGTTCGGCGTCCAGTCGGCCCAGGATCTCCTCGCGGGCCGCCTCGGGCGACAGGTTCGCCACCTCGAACAGTTTCAGTTCCGCCTGATGCAGCCGTGCGCCGATCTCCTGCTCCTGCCCGTTCAGGTGGCGGGCGCGGTCCTCAAGGCGTTCCTCGAGGGCGTCGAGTTTCTCGCCGCGCGCGTCGAGTTGCTCGGCGCGGCGGTTCAGGCGTTCGATCTCGCGTTTCAGTTCGTCGCGTTCCCGGCGTGTTTCCTGCCGGTCGCTGCTCAGGGCCTCGCGTTCCCGCGCGGCGTCCTGTTTCACCTGGGCGCGTTCGGCTTCCACCTGGGCGCGCAGGGCCGCAATCTGCTGGCGTTGCCCTTCGAGTTGCTCGCGCTGTCCCTCGAGTTGCGCGATCTGCACGCCGGCCTGCGCCTCGCGGTCGGTGGCTTCCTGCGTTCTTCTTCCGGCGTCCTGTCTGGCCTGGTCGGCCTGTTCCCTGATGCGCTGCGCTTCCGCCTCGGCCTGCGCGCGGATGCGTTCAGCCTCGCTGCGCGCCTCCCGCTGGAGTCGGTCGTCCACCTCGGCCCGCTGGCGCGCGCCACGTGACTGCCCTCCCAGGAATCCTCCGACCAGACCGAGCAGGAGCGCCACAATGATCCAGATCATCGTCACGTTCAGCTCCTTTTGTGCTGCGTTATGTGGGGCGCGGCCGTGCTCCGGCCGATTCCCGAATTCGGTGTTGAAAAACGAACGCCACCAGAGACGGGACGTTCGCCCTGCAGTGTAGCCCCAAAGCCCACCCAGCGGGGGAGGGGCCGGTCAGGCAGCCCGGACCGGAAAGCGGCAGGCAGGGGCCGCCGGGAGGAACCTCCGGCAACTCTGGCGTTCAGGGTGCAGGTTAGTCAGAGTCCGGATCAGGCGGGACTGGCGCTGCGTGTTGCCTGTGGCGGAGCATGAACAATCCCGGACCATATGCCGGACCATGAAAAACCCCCGCCGGTCGGGCGGGGGCTGATCACACCGGGGTGTGATTACTTCGCGGCGTGCACCACGAGTTTCATGGGGATGGTGACTTCGGGGTGGGCGCGGTAGGCAATGTCGTACTCGCCGATTTCCTTGACGGTTTTCGGCATGTCGATCTTGCGCTTGTCCACGTCGAAGCCCAGCTTGTCCAGGCTGCCGGCCACGTCTGCGTGGGTCACGGCGCCGTAGATCTTGCCTTCGCCGGCGCGCACGCTGAGTTCAACGGCGACGCCGTTCAGGCGGCTGGCGAGGTCCTCGGCGGCGGCTTTTTCCTGCGCCAGGACTTTCTGGCGGGAGCGGACGCGCGCTTCGAGGCTTTTCATGTTGCTGGCGGTGGCAGGAGCGACGATGCCCTGGGGGATCAGCCAGTTACGGGCGTACCCGTCCTTGACGACAACCAGATCGCCGGTCTTGCCCAGCTTGCCGGGTTCAAGAAGAATCACTTGCATGCGTATTCTCCTTATTTCCGGACGAGCTTCTCGGTGTAGGGCAGCAGGGCCAGCTGGCGGGCGATCTTGATCGTCTGCGCAATGCGGCGCTGGTGCTTGGCCGAGAGGCCCGTGCGGCGGCGAGGGAGGATCTTGCCCGTGTCACTGACGAAACGGCGCAGCATCTTCACGTCTTTGTAATCGGTGATTTCCAGTTCTCCGATGGAGAAAGGATCGACCTTCGGCTTGCGGGGACGCTTGGGTCCCTTGCCGCGCGGTTTGCGCTCGGCGTTGCTGGATTGGGTCATGTTGGTGTCCTTAAATCTGCGTTCCTACGCCCCGGAAAAGGTCCCTTGCGGGAGTGGGGTTCAGAACGGCAGGTCTTCTTCTTCCGGTGGGAAATCGTCGAGACCTTGGTCAATATCTAAGCCGCCCGAACGGTTCCCCGTGTTCGCTGCCCGGCTCGGCTGGCCGTAGCTGCCGCTCTGGGTGCGCGCCGCACTGCTCGCGGTCTGCGTGCGAGGTCCGGCGGGGGTGGCTGCAGGGTTACCGGCGCCTGCGCCTCGGGACAGGGCTTCGACTCGCGTCGCCTCTACTTTGGTGGAGTTGCGTTTGTTACCGTCGCGGTCGGTCCACGCTTCGTTGACCAGTCTTCCCTGCACGAGCACGGGGTCCCCCTTGCGGAGTTCTTTCATGCTCTCGGCCAGTTCACGCCACAGCGTGACATCAATCCAGTGGGTCTTCTCCTGCTTCTGTCCCTGACGGTCGTTCCAGGTCTCGTTCACGGCCAGGCCGATTCCGAGCACGGCGTCGCCGGCGGGGGTGTAGCGCAGTTCGGGGTCACGGGTGACGTTCCCGATGAGAATCACTTCGTTCATGCCGCTGCCCATGCGTACGCCGCCTCCGGCGTCCTGCACGAGTTCCGGGGCGTAGCCGAGCTGCTCCATGCGGAGCGACTTGACGCGCACCATGCTGCGTTTGCCGCCTTCGGGCGCTTCCCACTGGCTGTATTCCAGGCTGCCCTCGACCATCACGGCGTCGCCGCCTTTCAGGTTCCGTTCGGCCTGCCATTCGGCGGGTTTGCCGAGAATGGACACGCGGTGATACCAGGGGAGTTTGCGTTCACGTCCGTCGTTGCCGACGATGTGGTCTTCTCCGGCCACGGTGGCCTCGAACACGGCGGTCCCGTTGGGGGTGTAGCGCAGTTCGGGGTCGCGGGCGAGTGCGCCGATCAGGTAAACGTGGTTCATGCCTCGGGCCATGACTAGGTCTCCTTTGTTGCTGGCTGAATCCTGGGACGGTCTGTCCTGGGGGTTCGTACTGGGGGCTTGGCGGGTTGCTGGCGTTGGGCCCTTGCGGGGTGACCGTACTGTAACATCCCTAGATCTTTTACGTCAAGAGCGTAAAGGGATCAGGCCTTCTTGGTCTTCCATTCCGGGCGGTCCTTGACCACCAGGACGCGGCGCACGTGGTCACGCAGACGCAGCGTGGAAGCGATGTCCTTCTCCGGGTTGCCGCTGCCCTTGATGGTGTACATCAGGTAGTAGCCCTCGCGGTCCTTGTTCACGGCGTAGGCGAGGCGGCGGTTGCCGAGCTCGTCGAGGCCCGTGATCTCGCTCCCGGCGTTCTTCACGGTGGTCTCGATGTAGTCCTTCTCGATGCTCACCTGCTCGGCGCTGAGGTTGGGGTTCAGGATCAGGTTCAGGTCGTACTGGTTCATAATTCACCTCCCTTGTCGCCGCTCGCAGGCAGGGGTTCCTGACAGGGTCAGGCCTCGCCGGGCAGCGCAACTCACCACATTACCAGAGTCCGCGCAGGGTTTCCAGAGGTCAGGTGGCGCATCCCCCGGCAGGGGCCGGGCCGCTAAGATCAGGGGCATGACTGACACCCCACAGCACGCCCTGGACGGCATCCTGGACATCCTGCGCGAGGCCGTGGAAGGCGGGCAGCCCGGCCAGGGCACCGCCTTCCTGGACGGCACGAACGCCGACGGCACCGGCAACCACGGCCTGCTGGCGACCCTGGACGCCCTGAGTGCCGAACAGGCCAGCCGCGACATTCACGGCGCGACGGTGGCCGGACAGGCGCGGCACACGGCGTTTCACATGGAAGTCGTGGTGCGCTGGCAGCAGGGCGAACGCGGCCCCTTCGACTGGCAGGGCAGCTTCCAGCCCGCGCAGGTCACCCCTGAGGAATGGGACGCCCTGCGCGCCCGCGTCCGGGCCGCCTACGCGGGACTGGTGGCCTTCGTGAACACGCAGCGCGACCAGCCCGTGACCGGGGACGCCACGGGCGGCCTGAGCGGCGCCGTCTCGCACGTCGCCTACCACCTGGGCGCCATCCGGCAACTCGTGAAGGCCCTCGGGTGACGGACCTGCGCCCCTTCACCCCGGCCGACGCGGACGCCTTCGCCGCGCTGCAACTCGCGGCACTCGGCCGCGCCGGAAATGGTGAGGACCTGCTGGCCGCTGACGCCCGCCGCTCTCCGGCAGACCTGCTACGTCGCCGGATGCTGGTCTCTGCCGACGGTGAGGTGCTGGGCGGCACGCAGCTCCAGACATGGGCCTTCTCGCCGCCCGGCTTCCTGCACGCGCAGGTGATGGTGCACCCCGACGCCCGCGGACAGGGCCACGGCAGGGCGCTGTGGCAGGACCTGCTGGCCGCCGCGCAGCAGGCCGGAGCGCGCGGCCTGCACGCCGACGTGCCCGACCCGGACCCCGCCGACCGCGACTGGGCCGTGCGGCGGGGCTTCACCGTGCACGCCCACCGCTTCGCCTCGCAGCTGGACCTGACCCGCTTCGACCCGGCCGCCTTCGAGCCGCAGCGGCAGGCGGCGCAGGCGCAGGGCGTGACCTTCACGGACCTGAGTGGCACCGACCTGAACAGTGCAGATGGGATCACCCTGGACCGCTACCTGAACTTCGTGGCCGACCGCCTGACCGAGACGCCGGACCTCGCCGGGCACCCCCGCTGGCCGCTGACGCGGGTGCGTGAGATCCTGCGCCTGGACCACGATCCCCGCCCCGACTGGCTGGTCCTGGCCCTCGGTCCGGACGGCGAGTGGCTGGGCACCAGCGCCATGATCCGCTTTCGCAGCCTGCCGTTCGCGTACAACGAACTGACCGCCCTGCACCCGCAGGCGCGCGGCCGTGGACTGGCCCTGCCCCTGAAACTCCAGGTGATCGAACGGGCGCGGCGCGAGGGATTCACGACCATGCGCACCAACAACCACTCCCTGAACGCGCCCATGCTGGCCGTGAACCGCCGCCTGGGCTTCGCGCAGCAGGCCGGACGCTTCGAGATGCACCGGCCACTGCCCTGAAACCGGGTGCCTACTTACGGCGCTTGAAGGGATTCCAGCGTGACCCGGCCGTGTCCGGCCCCGGGTCCGGCGTGACGGCAGGCGCGGCCGGCCGGGCGGATGGACCGTGGCGTCCCACCAGTCGGCCTGCCGGTTCCGCCGCCTTCTGCTCGGTCTCGTAGATCTCGTCGGCGGGCGTTTCACCCAGCGCGGTCAGCAGGGCGCGGCGGATCGCGTCGGCGCTGGGCCGCTCCGAGATGCGCTTGGCGAGCGCCAGTTCGGCCAGTCGCGCCACGCTGCGCGGCACCTGCATGTTCAGGTGCGACAGCGGCTGCGGAAAGCGCGTCATATGCGCGACCATCAGTTCCTCGTAGGTGTGCCCCTGAAAGGGCCGCTCGCCGGTCAGCAGTTCGTAGGTCAGGACGCCCAGGCTGTACACGTCACTGGCCGAACTGCTGCTCTCGCCGTGATAGATCTCGGGCGCCATGTAGTACGGGCTGCCGCTGACCTTGCCGCCCTGCGCGATGAAGTACGTGTTGCCCAGGTCGCCCAGCGCGGCGCGGCCCTCCTCATTCACGTACACGTTCTGCGTCTTCACGTCCTGATGCACGGCCCCCAGGTGGTGCAGGTACGACAGCGCCGAGGCGAGGTCCGCCAGGATCCTCAGGGTCTGCTCCAGGGTCAGGGGCGTGCCGTCACGCTGCAACTGCTCGCTCAGCGCGCCGTGCGGGTAGTACTGCAGGGCCACGAACGCCTGCGGCCCGAACGGCGTGCCCCCGAACCCCTGCACCAGGTGCGGGTGCCGGAACTGCAAGGTCAGGCGCACCTCGTTCCCGAACAGTTCGGCGGCGTCCTGCACGGCCAGCGTCTCCGCGTGCGGGATTTTCACGGCCACCTGCTGGCCCTGCGCGTTCGTGGCCAGGCGTACCAGGGACGTGTTTCCACGGCCGATCACTCGGCTCAGGGTGTAGGAGGACAGGGCATTCTGGTCAGGCATCAGGGTTCAGGGCTCTGGGCGCAGCGCGCGGGCATTCAGGCGTGTGGGTTCTTGCTGGGCGCACTTCAGGGCGCAGACCCGGCCCCCGGTCGGGGCCGCAGCGGGACGGATCAGGGTACAGCGAGTCTGGCAACAGCGTAGCCGTAAGTACAGTGCAAGGGACTGACAGCCCGTCTTTCTGAACGTTCCGTGAATACCGGCCGTGAATAACGGTCCGGACAGGCCAGTCGTGTCGGCACCAGTCGCGCAGGCAGACGCCCCCGGCTCACAGGAACCGGGGGCGTCAGGAGAGAGGGCGAACCCGGTGTCTTACTCGTCGCCGCTGTCTTCCTCGGCCACGCGCTTCCCGGCCAGCCATTCCAGTCCGGCCCACATCAGGTCGTCCAGGTCACCGTCCAGCACGTCGGCCGGGTTGTGCTTCATGAGGCCCGTGCGGTGGTCCTTGATGTACTGCTTGTCCAGCACGTACGAGCGGATCTGCGATCCCCACTCGATCTTCTTCTGCTCGCCGCGGGCCTTGGCTTCCTCGTCCTCGCGTTTCTTGACCTCGATGTCGTACAGACGCTGCTTGAGGATCTGCAGGGCGATCTCGTGGTTCTTGATCTGCGAGCGCGTCTGCTGCGACGCGACGGCCAGACCGGTCGGAAGGTGGGTCAGGCGCACGGCCGAGTCGGTCGTGTTCACGCCCTGACCACCGGCACCCTGCGAGCGGAACACGTCGCGGCGCAGGTCGCTGTCCGGAATGTGAATGTTGATCTCTTCTTCCGGCACTTCCGGCACCACGTCCACCGACGCGAACGACGTGTGACGGCGGTTGTTGCTGTCGAACGGCGACACGCGCACCAGCCGGTGAACGCCGTGTTCGGGCAGCATCATCCCGAAGGCCTTGTCGCCCCGGATGATGAACTCGCTGCTGATCACGCCTGCCTGCTCGCCGTCCACCTGGTCGATCAGGTCGACCTTGTAGCCGCGCCGCTCGGCCCAGCGCATGAACATGCGGGTCAGCATTCCGGCCCAGTCCATGCTTTCCGTGCCGCCGGCGCCGCTCTTGACGCGCACGATGGCGGACGTCTCGGCGTGCTTCATGGTGAACAGCGTCTCGCGGTACAGGTCGTCCACGCGCGCCTGAATGCTCGCCTGTTCCTCGGCCAGCATCTCGCGCTCGTCGGCGTCGGCCATCTCCAGCATCTCGCTCAGGCCCTGCGCGTCGGATTCCAGGCTGGTGTATCCCTCGACGATCCGGCGGACCGTTCCGGCTTCCTGCGTGACCTGCCGGGCGCGGGCCGCGTTGTTCCACAGTTCGGGATCGCTGAGTTCGCGGTCCAGTTCGTTCAGTTTGCGTGCTTTGCCGGGAATGTCAAAGGTACTCCCGGAGCGACGCCAGTTTTTCCAGTAGTTCCTGCATGGACGTGCCTCCCTTCCGCCGCGACCCGTTGAGCGGGGGGCGGGTTCGTATACCAAGAGAACAGTATACGGAGGTGAGGGGAGGGGGAACGGGATGCAGCAAAGGAAGTGTGAGGAAGGCAGTGCAGGGAAGGCAGTGCGGATTGGTCTGTTCACCCGGCCGCGCAGCAGCACGGCAACAGCAGCGGGGCAACAGCAACAGGGGAGAGGCGGTCCGGGCTGATCATTCCCGCACCCGCTGCCTGCACCCTGCGGTCCCTGTCTGAAGCGAGCATGGAGGCAGGGGTGTTGACAGATGCGGCGCTGGCCTGTATCTTTTCTGAGCCTCAAGCGAGGCGGGAAGCATGACAGGCGAAGAGATGTGAGAACAGGACAGTCCGACAGGGCTGTGCGAACGGAACACCACCCCGGTGTTCTCCAGAGTCGCAAAAACCGACCGAAGTCCCTTCGGGGATGAAGTCAACACGGTACTCAATGAGTACAGCCATGCGCAAGCAAGGCATCAAACACATCAATCCCGCTCCGCTT
>NZ_BMQM01000040.1 GCF_014648115.1 Deinococcus seoulensis | reverse complement strand
TGACGGTGGCAGATCACGGCGCTGAGAATCTGGCGGTACTCAGACGGTGGGCCTTAAATCTGATGCGGCAGGAGGGGTCGGTGGGTGCGATCAACAAGAACCGCAAACGTGCTGGTTGGGATGATCTGTACCGCGACCGCCTTCTGCAGCAACTTTGCCCTGACCCGACGTGAGTTGCCCCTGTGCGGGCGTGGGCGTGATGAGGTGAGTGCCATGACAAGCAGCGGACGGGCGGGCAGACGGGGGAACGGGTGGGCGGTGCTGGCCAGTGTGCTGGCGCTGGTGTGGTTCGCGGGACTGGGCCTGCTGGGCTGGCGGGCGCTGGGTGGTGCGGGCAGCAGTGTCAGCGGGGCGGCGTTTCAGCAACTGGTGGCGGACGGGCGGATCGAGCGGGTGGTCATGCGGGACGGGGGGAACGTTCAGGCCTGGCTGCGCGGCGGTCAGCAGGTGCGGGTGCGCCTGCCGGACAGCGAGGTGATGCCGGGCGGGGCGCTGGCTGCGCAACTGGAGGCGCAGAACGTGGACCTGCGCTTCGAGGGGCGCGGTCAGTGGCCCGGGATTGCCCTGAATTTCCTGCCGGTGGCGCTGGGGGTGGCAGTGTGGGTGGGCGTGCCGCTGGGTCTGCTGGCGCTGGGGATGGCGTGGCGGCGCGGTGGGCGGGCAGGGCGGGTGAAGGTTGCCGAAGGCTAAAGCGCAGGTGAGGAACCGTGTGAAATCGGGACAATTTCATACACCTTGAGTCTGGTACACTCAACTTCAGTGGGGCCGAGGGTGCCCCGAACGCCCCATTCACTCCCCCGGAGGACTGTTCTTGAAACGGCTCAATCCCTGGCTGATCGTTCTGTTCGTACTGGCCCTGTTCCTGATGTTCTCGCAGGCACCCATAAACGGCAGAACCAGCGTGAACTACAACGAATTCAAAACCCTGCTGGAGCAGGACAAGGTCGCCCAGGTGATCGTGCGTGAGAACACCGCCACCGTCACCCTCAAGGAATCCACCCGGATTCCACTGCCCACCCCGGCCGGTCAGCAACCGCGCACCACGACCACCAACGCCTTCACGGTGCGCCTGCCCAGCAGCGTCGCCACGCCCGACGGCGGCCTGATCCCGGAACTGCAGCAGCGGAACGTGGACCTGCGCTTCGAGCAGCCCAGCCAGTGGCTCGGGATTCTGCTGAACTTCCTGCCGATCATCCTGCTGTTCGCCATGATGTACTTCTTCTTCATGCGCGCCCAGGGCGGCCAGAACGGAGTCATGCAGTTCGGACAGAGCAAGGCCAAGAAGTACGGCAAGGAAAACCGCGTGCAGACCAAGTTCACGGACGTGGCCGGTCACGAGGAAGCCAAGAAGGAACTGATCGAGGTCGTGGACTTCCTGAAGAACCCCGGCAAGTACCACCAGATCGGCGCGGAGATCCCCAAGGGCGTGCTGCTGGTCGGCCCTCCCGGTACCGGTAAGACCCTGCTGGCCCGCGCCATCGCCGGTGAGGCCGACGTGCCGTTCTTCTCGGTCAGTGCCAGCGAGTTCATGGAGATGTTCGTGGGCGTCGGCGCCAGCCGCGTACGCACCCTGTTCGAGGACGCCCGCAAGAGCGCGCCCGCGATCATGTTCATCGACGAGATCGACTCCATCGGGCGTAAGCGCGGCGCGGGCATCGGCGGCGGGCACGACGAGCGCGAGCAGACCCTCAACCAGATCCTCTCGGAGATGGACGGCTTCGACAAGTCCAGCAGCGTGATCGTGCTGGGCGCCACCAACCGCCCGGACGTGCTGGACCCCGCGCTGCTGCGCCCCGGCCGTTTCGACCGTCAGGTGACCATCGACCTGCCGAACCTCAAGGAACGCGAGGCGATCCTGAAAGTCCACCTGCGTAACAAGCCCATCGGCAGCGGCGTGGACGTGAACGAGGTCGCCAAGAGCACCCCGTACTTCAGCGGCGCGGACCTGAAGAACGTCACGAACGAGGCAGCGCTCGAAGCGGCCCGCATCGGCAAGACCGTGATCGACATGAGCGACTTCTACCGCGCGCTCGACAAGATCACCCTGGGCCTCGAGAACGGCAGCCTGACCATCAGCGAATCCGAGAAGCGCGCCATCGCCTTCCACGAGGCCGGGCACGCCGTCACGGCCGCCGTGATCCCCGGCAGCGACAAGCTCCAGAAGGTCAGCATCATCCCGCGTGGCCGCGCGCTGGGCGCCGCGTTCTACCTGCCCGAAGAGCAGGTGCTCATGAGCAAGGAACGCCTAGAGAACCAGCTGATCGTGGCGCTGGGCGGCCGCGCCGCCGAGGAAGTCTTCATGGGCAGCGTGACCAGTGGCGCCGCCGACGACTTCCGCAAGGCGACGAACATCGCCCGCAAGATGGTGCTGGAGTGGGGCATGGGCGAGAACTTCAAGAACATGGCCCTCACCACCGACAGCGGCCCCGTCTTCCTGGGCGAGGACATGGCCAAACCCAAGGCGTTCAGCGAGCACACCAGCCAGCTGGTCGACGAGGACGTCAAGCGCATCCTGACCCGCGCGTTCGACCGTTCGCGCGAGATCATCACCGAGTACAGCGCCGCCATGCACGAGGTCGCCGAGGCGCTGCTGTCGCAGGAACTCATCACGGGTGACGTGGTGCGTGACGCGGTGGCCCGCGTGAACGGCGCGCCGCAGACCACGCCGGAACTGGCGAAACTGCCCCCGGCGTAAGCCCGTTCCGTTCCGGCCCCCCTCCGCTGCGAGGGGGGCTGTTCTGTTGCGTGTGTGGCGACTGGTTCTGTGCGGCGCGGCAGACGGCGGGATTGAACCCGGCGGCGGCGCAGCCCGTATGGTAGGTATGACCCTGGTCATGGCCGACTCCCGCTCCCGCCCCGCACGGTCCGCTCCGCCACAGGCAGAGGCGGACGCGCGGCCCGTGCCGTCCGGCCCGGACGCCGGGGACGACGCGCGGCTGGCCGCCCGGCTGGCCCGGCGCGACGAGACGGCGCTGGCCGAGGCGTACGACCGGCACGCCGGCGCGGTGCTGGGCGTGCTGAGTCGCCTGCTGGACCAGAGCACGGCGCAGGAGGTCACGCAGGACGTGTTCCTGCGCCTGTGGGACCGGCCCGAGGCGTTCGATCCGGCGCGGGCAGGCCTGCGGGCGTACCTGCTGGTCATGGCGCGCTCGCGGGCGCTGGACCGGCTGCGGGCGGCGCGCGCCACCGTGCCGCTGCACACCGAGGACGGCGAGGAACGGCCCCTGGCGGACGGGCGGCCCGGCCCGGTGGGCCGCAGCGAGCAGCGGGCGCAGCGCGAACAGGTACGCGCGGCGCTGTCGGGCCTGTCGGACACGCACCGCGAGACGGTCGAGCGGGCATACCTGCGCGCCGAATCCCGCGAGGAAATCGCGCTGGCGATGGGCGTGCCGGTCGGCACGGTGAAAAGCCGCCTGAGTTACGCCCTGAAGTACCTGAAAACGCAACTGGGCAAGGAGGGCGGAGCGTGGCTGGACTGATGAACTGCGGTGACCTGACGGAAACCCTGGAACGGCACGTGCAGTTCGGCGTGCCCCTGAGTGCCGCCGAGCAGGCGCACCTGCAGGCGTGCCCGGACTGCCAGGCGGACCTGGCGTTCCTGAGTGACCTGCAACTGGCACTGCTGGAAGACGTGCCCGAGGTGACCCCGCCGCCCGGACTGCGGGCCGCGATCCTGGCGCAGGCGGGCGCGGCCCGGCCGCCGCTCGCGGACCCGGCGGTCCCTGCCCAGCCGAGTGCCCGGCCGACTGCCCGCCCTGCGCGCCGCTGGTGGCCCGCCGCGCTGAGTGCCGCCGCCGTCACGGGCCTGCTGGCCTCGCTGGCGTTCCTGACACCGTCCAGTGGCGTGGCGGGCGTCCTGCCGGACCCGGCGGTGGTCGTCAGTACCGGCCGGGACGTGCTGGTCGCCAGTAACGACCAGGGCGGCACGCTGACCGTGCTGCGCGGCGACCGCGTGCAGGCCAGCCTGACGGCCGGCGGCACCCAGACACCCTGGTTCACCGAGGGCGTGCGCCTGGGAGACCGGGTGTTCCTGGCGGACGCCGCGAACGACCGCGTGCTGGAAGTGCAGACCGAGCCGCTCCAGGTGCGCCGCTCGTACGCCGTGCCGGACGGCGTGGCCGGACTGAGTGCCGTCAGCGGTCCCGGCGGGGCGCGCGTGTACTTCAAGGGCGTGCGCGGCGAGGTGGGCGTGCTGGGCGGCGCGCAGGTCACGCTGGCCCACGAGGACGGCATGCCGCTGGCAGACGTGATGGACGGCGTGCTGCTGCTGGGCGGGCAACTGTTCGTCACGCACCACCTGAGCGGCGAACTGTGCGCCCTGAACCCCGACACGCTGAGCGTGCAGCGCCGCGTGATCCTGGGCGGCATGCCCGTGGCGCTCGAAGCGTACCGGGGCGACCTGCTGGTGCTGGACGTGAACGGCCGCCTGCTGCGCGTCACGCCGGACGGGCGGGTCGTGCGGACCTGGGCGGTGCCGGGCCACCCGGACAAGTTCAGCGTGAACGACACCACCGCCGTCCTGAGCGACCGCGCGGGCATGATGACCCGCGTGCCCCTGACCGGCGGCCCGGTGTCGCAGGTGCCCATGAAGCACCCGATGGACGTGGCGACCCTGCCCGACGGGACCTTCGCGGTCGCCGACGGTGGGCAGGGGCTGCGCGTGCTGGACTCGGGCCTGCACACCACCCTGACCCTGAACGCCGCCGGTCAGTCCCGCTGACCCCCCGGCCCCGCTGATCCTCCGGCCCCGCCGACGGCCCCGCCCTGCCGACCATCCGGCCCCGTTGAACCTTCCGCGCCGCCCGCCCGTACCCTGACTGGAGGTCCACCCATGAACCGAACCCGCACCCTGCTGTCCGCCGCCCTGATCGCCACCCTCGCCGCCGTGAACACGTCCGCCCTGGCCGCCGCCACCAGGACGGCCGCGCCCGCCAGCGAACGCTACGTGCCGTACAGCAAACAGGCTTTCGACGCCGCGCAGGGCACGCAGCGCGTCCTGTTCTTCGCGGCGTCGTGGTGCCCGAACTGCCGCGCCGCCGACGCCGACATCACCCGCAACCTCGCGAAGATCCCCGCGGGCGTGACCATCTTCAAGACCGACTACGACAAAGAAGGCGCGCTGAAGAAGATGTACGGCATCACGTACCAGCACACCTTCGTGCTGGTGGACAAAGACGGCAAGGCCCTGAAGAAGTGGGCCGGCGGGAAACTCGACCAGATTCTCGCGAACACCCGGAAGTAAGCCGTGCTGCTGCTGCTCGTCGCGTTCCTCGGAGGACTGCTGACGGTCCTGTCCCCGTGCGTGCTGCCGGTCCTGCCGGTGCTACTGTCCGGCACGGTCGGGGGGCGCGCGCGGCCCGCCGGGATCATCGCCGGGTTCATCGGGTCGTTCGTGCTGCTCACGCTGTTCCTGGCGAGCGTGGTCAGCGCCCTGAACCTCAGCCCGGACGTGATCCGCTGGGTGGCTATCTTTCTGCTGCTGGGCTTCGGCCTGACGCTGGCCGTCCCGTGGCTGCAACACCACTTCGAGCTGGCCATGAGCCGCGCCCTGCCGCAGCGCCGCCCCGGCGACCGGGATGGCTTCCTGGGCGGCGTGCTGGTCGGCGTGACGCTGGGCGTCGTATGGACCCCCTGCGTCGGCCCGATCCTGGCGAGCGTGACCACCCTGGCCCTGAGCGGACAGGTGACGGGTTTCGCGTTCGCCGCGACCCTCGCGTACGCCGTGGGCGTGGCCCTTCCCATGCTGGCCGTGATGCTGGGGGGCCGCCGCCTGCTGCACCGCCCGGCGCTGCTGGGCCGACTGGGAGGGCTGCAACAGGTGTTCGGGGCGGTGCTGGTGGTGTTCGCGGTGGGCATGGTGTTCGGCGTGGACCGGCAGGTGCAGACCCTGCTGGTCGACCGCCTGCCCGCCCTGCAACAACTGACCTTCCTGGAAGAGACGGACGCCGTGCAGCGGCAGTTGCAGCAGCAGATACCCTGAGCGGCCCCACCCAAGGCATTCAGCGCGAAGGCCCCCTCCGGATAAAGGCAGGGGGCCTCCGTCTGCTCCGGCCAGACGCGGCTCCTTATCGGATTCCGTTTATTTCGCCCTCCACCCGGAAAGGCGCCGGGTTGCCAACTCCACGTCCGGAACCCGTTTCTCTCCTTCTCGCATCCGCTCGGATTGAATGGCCTTTGCAGTCCATTCAATCGGAGTCCGTATTACTCGCGCCAGATCGCCCAGTGGCTGTCCAGCGCGTCCATCTGCTCGGGCGTGCGGCCTCCCTGGCGCAGGAGGCTCATGACCTGCCCACGGTGATGGCTGTCGTGCACGATGGTGTGCATCAGGAAGTGCGCCGGATCGCTCTGGTACGTGCCCTCGTTCCAGGGGTCGGCGAAGGGCTCGCCCGACGCGCGATGTGCTTCCACGGCTTTGATGGCGGCGGCGTCCCCGGCCGCCAGGGCCTCGGGCAGGCTGGTGGCGGGCGCGTTTGCCCAGCGCCACTGCGGGTCGCCGTCGGCGTCCAGTTCATCGGGGTTCAGGAGCGGCATGGCGTGGTCGCGGCTCATGTTCCACAGCCAGCCCACCCGGAAGGTCGCCATGTGCCGCAGGTGCCGCTCGACGGTCCATCCGCCGCGCCCGTCGGTCAGGGCGAACTCCCCGGGCGTCAGGGCGGCGATCAGGGTGTCGTTCACGCGGGCGTTGCGGCGGAAGGCTTCGAGCAGCAGGGTCAGGTCGGTCATGGGGTCTCCGGTGAGAGGGGGCGGCGCCAGATGTTCCAGGCGTCCTCCAGGTCGTCCAGGCGTTCTGGCGAGGCGCCGGCGTGGCGCAGCAGGGTCACGATCTGCCCCCGGTGCCCCGCGTCGTGCACGGTCATGTACGTCAGGAACAGCGCCGGACGGGTGTGGAAGGTGCCCACACCGTGCGGGTCGGCGAACGGGGTGCCGCTCGCCGCGTACGCCTGCACGGCCTGAAGGGCGGCCTCGTCCCCGGCACGCAGCATGGCACGCAGCAGGGCGGGGTCGGTGGTGTGCCAGCTCCACGGGTTCTCCCCACCAGTCAGGGCCAGCGTGGACGCCGCGAACCCGGGCGCCATCTCCAGCAGCCACCCGCCGCGTGACGCGCCCATGTGCGACAGCATCCGCGCGACAGTCATGCCGCCCCGCCCGTCCGAGAGGGTCAGGTCCTCGGGGGTCAGGCGGTCCAGCAGGAAGTCGTTCACGCGGGCGTTCAGCGCGAAGGACTCCAGCGTCAGGGTCAGGTCCGTCATGCGGACTCCGGGGGTGTGGGGGTCACGGCAGCTGGCAGCGGATGCGGGTGGCGGGCCGCTGCGGCGCGGGGCGGGCCGGGGGCGGCGTGGGCGTCGGGGGAGCAGTGGGGGTCATGCGTCTCCGGGCGTACGGGTCCAGAAGTCCGGCGGGGTGAGACCCAGCAGGCGCAGGTATGTCATGCCCTGCGCGCGGTGGTGGACCTCGTTGTCCACCGAGCCCAGCGCGGCGTTCAGCAGTAGCATCTCGCCCCACGGCAGCGCGTGCGTCTCGCCCAGCCGGGTCTCCGGCAGGTTCCTCAGCTCGCGGAGGCGGGCGGTGTTCTCGTCCAGCGCGGCCAGCAGGGCCGCCGGGTCCAGCCCCGGCTCGTCCCAGCTGGGGGTGTCCCACGCGCCGTCCAGCAGGCCGCGCAGGACATAGCCGCTCTGGCCGACCACCTCCCACAGCATCTCCCCGAAGGGCCGCAGTGGGGGCACGGGCGTGAAGGTGAACAGCTGCCCTGGCGGGAAGGCGGTCAGGACGCGGCGGGTCAGGGCGCGGTGGCCCAGCCAGTGGTCGGCCAGCTGCGCCGGGGGCAGCGAGGCAATGGGCGCGCGGGGCACAGCTCAGCGCTCGTAGAAGGCGGGCGGTTCGATCCCGAGGGCGCGCAGGGAGACGTACCCCTGGGCGCGGTGATGGATTTCATTGTCCACGGCGTAGATCGCGGCGACCCAGCCGGGCATCTCGCCCCACGGCAGCGCGTGCATGCCCGTGAAGAAGGCGGGGTCGGTGTGTGGGCCGTGCTGTTCCAGTTCGGCGCTCACCTCGTCCCAGGCGGCCAGCAGGCTGGTCTTCTCGGTCGGTCCGGCACTCCAGTCGGGTTCGGGCCACTCGCCGGTCCGCAGGGCGGTGACGGTCATGGCGTCCACGAGGTGAATCTCGGTGGCCTGCGCGCCGAAGGGCCGCATGCCGCCCAGGCTGAACGTCAACAGCTGATCCTCGGGGAAGGCCTCGATGACACGGCGGGTCAGGGCGCGGTGCCCCTGCCAGTGAGCGACGAAGTCGGGAATGGACAGAGCGGGGGACACGGCGGGGACGGACACGGCGGGTGCGGTCATGGTGGAACCTCCTGGGGTTGAATCTGCCCTCAGCATAATCCGGATTCCCGTCAGAACGTGACGGCTATTCCGATTACCATGAAGGCATGTACGACCCGAGCATGCGGGTACTGACCGTGCTGGAACTCCTCCAGGCGCACGAGGAAGTCAGCGGCGCCGAGCTGGCCCGCCGCCTGGAGGTCAGCCCCCGCACCGTGCAGCGCTACGTGGCCCGCCTGCAGGACCTCGGCATTCCCGTCGAGGGCCGCCGGGGCGTGGGCGGCGCGTACCGCCTCAAGGCGGGCTTCCGCCTGCCGCCGCTGATGTTCACGCCGGAGGAGGCGCTGGCCGCCGCGCTGGGCCTGCGCACCCTGCGGCACCTGGGCCTGCACGCCCTGGCCCCCGCCGCGCAGGCCGCCAGCGCCAAGCTGTCGCGCAGCCTCCCGCACGACCTGCGCGCCGACATGCTGGCCCTGGAGGGCAGCGTGCAGTTCGACACCGGCCCCTGGGTCGCCCCGACCGACGCGCAGCTGCTCGCGGCGCTGCTGCGCGCCGTGCGCGACGCCTGCACCGTGACCTTCACGTACGCCGCCCCCGACGCGCCCGAGACCCGCCGGGACGCGGACGTGCACCGCGTGGTGCACCTGGAGGGCCGCTGGTACGCCGTCGCCCACTGCCACCTGCGCGGCGCGCGCCGCTCGTTCCGGCTGGACCGCATGAGCGCCCTGACCGTGCAGGACCGCCACTTCACGAAGGAGCCCGACTTCGACGCGGCCGCGTACCTGCGCTCCACGCTGCGCGCCCCGAAACCCACCTACGCCATCAGCGTGTGGCTCGACTGCCTCCCGGAGGACATGCGCGGCCGGGTGTCCACCTGGGGTACGGAGGTGCGCCCCGACGCGCACGGCACGCGCCTGACCACCACCCGCGAGGGCCTGGGGGGCTTCGCGGCGTTCCTGCTGGGCCTGGACTGCGACTTCCGCGTGGACAGCCCCCCGGAACTGCGCGCCGAGTTCGCCCGGCTGGCCGAACGCTGCGCCGCCCACGCCAGCGCGACCCAGCCCGGACCTACGGACTCTGCGTACACTGGGGCATGACCCTCACCAACGAGGACCTCGCGCAGGGGAAGGCGTACACGGCACCCGGCATCACGGTCTACTACGACGCGCGGCGCTGCCTGCACGTCGCCAACTGCGTGCGCGGGCTGCCCGACGTGTTCGACCCGAAGGCCCGCCCGTGGATTCAGCCCGCCAACGCCGGGGCCGACGCGGTCGCGGCGGTCGTCCGCACCTGCCCCACCGGGGCGCTGCATTACGTCCTGGAAGGACAGGAGGCCGAGATGCCCGACGAGATCACCACCATCACCCCCAGCCCCGACGGTCCGCTGATGATCAAAGGCAACCTCGTGATCGACACGCCCGGCGGCGAGAGGAAGGACGTGCGCGCCGCGCTGTGCCGCTGCGGCCACAGCGGCAACAAGCCCTACTGCGACGGCACGCACGCGAAGGTCGGCTGGACCAGCGGCGAGGCGGACGAGAGCTGAGGCGCACGCCGGGACGATTTCCTGTCCACGGGACGTAAACTGGCCTATGACCGCCATCAACATCCCCGAACTGATCCGCAAGAAACGCGACGGCCAACAGCACACCCGCGAGGAACTCGAGACCCTGGTGCTGGGGTACACGCGCGGCGACGTGCCCGACTACCAGATGAGCGCGTGGCTGATGGCCGTGTTCCTGCGCGGCATGGCCGAACAGGAAACGGCTGACCTGACCATGGTCATGGCCGAGAGCGGCGACCTGATGAACCTCGGTGACCTGCCACGCACGGTGGATAAGCATTCCACGGGCGGCGTGGGCGACAAGACCAGCCTGATCCTGACGCCCATGCTGGCCGCGCTGGGCCAGACCGTCGCCAAGATGAGCGGGCGTGGGCTGGCGCACACCGGCGGCACCATCGATAAACTGGAGAGCATTCCCGGCTGGACGAGCGAACTGGAGGAGGACCGCTTCATCGCGCAGGCGCGCGAGATCGGCCTCGCGCTGGTCGGCCAGAGCAGGGACCTCGCCCCAGCGGACGGCAAGCTGTACGCGCTGCGGGACGTAACCGCCACCGTGGACTGCCTGCCGCTGATCGCCAGCTCGATCATGAGCAAGAAGCTCGCGTCCGGCGCGCACACGGTCGTGCTGGACGTGAAGGTGGGCGCCGGGGCGTTCATGCGCACCCTGGACGCCGGGCGCGGCCTGGCCCGCGCGATGGTGGACATCGGCAACCGCGCCGGACGGCAGGTCCGCGCCGTGCTGACCGACATGGACACCCCCCTTGGCCACATGGCCGGGAACAGCCTGGAGGTGCTGGAGGCTCTGGCGACCCTGCGCGGTGAAGGTCCCCACGACCTGACCGAACTGTGCGTGGCACTGGCGGTGGAGGCGCTGGCCGCCCAGGGTGAGGACGAGGCGGCCGCCGAGGCCCGCGCGCGTGCCACCCTGACGGACGGCAGCGCCCTGGCGAAGTTCCGCGCGTTCATCGAGGCGCAGGGCGGCGACGCCACCTACGTGGACGACATCAGCAAGTTCGACGTGGCGCCCGGCCGCGCCGACGTGACCGCCCCCGAATCCGGGTTCGTGGCGAGCATCGACGCCCTGAGCGTCGGCCGCGCCGTGCTCGTGCTGGGTGGCGGCCGCGAACGCAAGGGCGAGGCCATCGACCACGGCGTGGGCGTGGAACTCCTGCGCAAACCCGGCGAGGCCGTCCAGGCCGGCGAACCCGTCCTGCGCATCTACCACCGTGACGGGCGCGGCCTGGACGCCGCCAGGCGCCTCCTCACCGAGGGCCTGACCCTGGGCGCCCAGGCCCCCGCGCCGGAACCGCTGATCCTCGACCGCGTGTTCTGACGGGTTGATAGTCGAAAGTTGATGGTTGATAGAGGGGGGTTCCCTTCCATCAACCATCAACTTTCAACCATCACCGCCCTTACGGAACGCGCAGGGCCTTGCAGTTCTCGCCGGGCGGGGTTTCCGGGGCGTCACTGGCGACCACGACGCGTTCGTTCGCGCCCACGAAGCCCCGGCAGCGGGCCAGGGCGCGCAGGTACGTGGGGTCCTGGTTGGCTTTCACAGCGTCTTGCAGGATGCGCACGTCGCGTTCCAGGGTGGCGGTGCGGGCCAGGGTGGCGCGGGTGTCCTGACTCCAGGTGACGCTGCGGTACACCGAGTTGCCCAGCTGGAAGGTCAGTTGCACGATGCCCAGCGCGGCCAGCAGACTGGCGATCATCATGGTCAGGGGCAGGCGTTGCAGGCGCTGGATGCGCCGCTCGGTTCGCTGCCACCACGACGCCCGCGCCGGGGGGACGGGAGGAGGCGGGATGTCGGTCACGCCTGCCAGCATAGCGGGCCGCGCCGCTGCCCGGATGGGCGACATGAGGAGTGGCGGCCGGGTGGGGGGCTCGACACTGGCTCTACACTGTGGGCATGACGGTTTCTACTGACGCGGTTTCTACTGACGCGGCCCGGACGGCCCACCCGCGTATTCCGGCGCTGAACTGGCGCGACGCGCACCGCACGACCATCCAGTTGCGGTACGGCGACCTGGACGCCATGGGGCACGTGAACAACGCCCGGTACGCCGAGTTTCTGGAGGTGGCGCGCATGGACCTGTCGCGCGCGCTCGCGGTGCGGGACGCGGATGACCGGTCGGTGCTGGCGCGGCTGGAACTGGATTACGTGCGGGATATCCGGCTGGGGCAGGAGGTCGTGATCGAGACGCTGATCGAGCGGGTGGGCCGCACGAGCTGGACGGGCGTGGCGCGCATCCTGGCGGACGGCGTGCCGTGTGCGTTCGCGCGGTCCGTGCAGGTGCGCGTGGACGATCAGGGGCAACCGGCGGTGATTCCGCCGACGTTCGCCGAGCGGATCGCGCCGGTGCTGGTGCGGGCAGACAGGGTGCAGGCGGACGGCGCGCAGGCGGGTTCGTGAGCGCGGCGTACGAGGACCGGGTGCTGTACCAGGGGGACGTGTGGGTGCGGATCGATACCCTGCCGCGCATCCTGGCGGAGGGCTGGCGGCGCAACCTGATGGACGGCGGGGTGGTCAGCGTGGTGCGCACGCCGTTCCAGTGGTCGATGGGCAGCCCCGTGATCGAGATCGAGACGGGCGGGTATCAGGGCGACGTGGGCCTGTACGTGCCGGAGGTGCAACTGGCCGAGGCGCTGGAGTTGCTGGGCTTCGAGCCGGGCGACGACACGGACGCGGATACGGACGTGGGCGCGTCCGGGACCGGTTCGGGAGGCGCGGACCGCTCGGGCACGTGAATTCTGTCGGTGCGTCACCTTAATTCCGGTGTGGCGCGGCGCGGTACAGTTGAGGGTGCAGAGTTGAACGTTCCCGTCTTATCGTTCCGGCGGTCCGGTCCTGAGCCCTGCGGGACGCCCTCACTGGAAGCGTTCCCAGTCCGGCTGCAGTCTGCCCAGGTCACCGCGATTTCACAGCAGCCCCAGGAGCAAGCATGAGTAACCCCTCTATTCCCGAACCCATCAGCATCGGCATCGACGTGGGCGGCACCAAGATCGCCAGCGGCGTCCTGCGCGGCGACGAACTGCTCGACGCGCACGTGATCCCCACCCCGGAAACCGGCTGGGAAACCGTGCTGGACGCCATCGCCGGAGAGATCCGCCGCCTACAGGACCGCCACCCGGACGCCCGCCTGATCGGCGTGGGCATTCCGGGACCGCTGAACGCCGACCGGACCCGCGTGAAGTTCGCGCCGAACATCTACGGCTTCACCGACGTGCCGCTGGTCGACGGCCTGCGTGACCGCCTCGCGCAGCGCGTGGTCCTGGAGAACGACGCCAAGGCCGCCGCGCTGGCCGAGGCGCACCTGGGCGCGGCGCGCGGCGCCGAGAGCAGCATCTACGTGACGGTCAGCACCGGCATCGGCGCGGGCATCGTCCTGAACGGCCGCATCTGGCGTGGCCGGCACGGCATTGCCGGTGAGATCGGGCACATCACGGCGCTGCCCGGCGGCCCGGTCAGCGGCGCGGGCCTGGACGGCGCACTGGAAGCCGTCGCCAGCGGCACCGCCATCGCCCGCGACGCCAGTTTCGCCCTGAACCGCGACGTGAGCACCGCCGAGGCCTTCCAGCTGGCGCAGCAGGGCCACCCGGCCGCGCGGCGCGTGGTCGCGCAGGCCATGCGGCACATCGGCATCGCGCTGGCCGACCTGCAGAAGACCATCGACCCGGAGGTGTTCGTGCTGGGCGGCGGGGTCGCCAGCGTCGGGGATTACTTCTTCCATGGCGTGCAGGCCGCCGCCGACGAGTACGCGCAGGGCTTCGCGTCCGTCACGATCCGCCGCGCGCAGCTGGGCACGAACGCCGGCGTGATCGGCGCGGCCCTCGCGGCCCGCCACGGCTGAACCCATGACGCTCGTAGGCGCCGCCGAAGCTTTCGCGCGGCCGTTCTACGACGCGCCGGAGCGTGCCTACCACACCGCCGCGCACGTCCAGTCCCTGATCCGGGCGCTGGGCGGGCGCGGCGTCCTCACGCCGGAACTGGAACTGGCGGCGTGGGGGCACGACCTGATCTACGACCCGCGCGCCGCCGACAACGAGGAACGCAGCGCGGACGTGTTCGGCGCGTGGCTGGCCGCACAGGGCGCCAGTGTGGACGTGCAGGCGCAGGTGCGGGCGCTGATTCTCGCCACGCGCCACACCGCGCCCCCGACCACGCGGGCCGAGGCCCTGTTCGTGGACGCCGACCTGGGTATCCTGGGCGCCGACCCCGACGACTTTGACGCCTACGACCGCGCCATCCGCGCCGAGTACGCGCACGTTCCGGACGGCGCCTACCGGGCGGGTCGCTCGGGGGTGCTGCGAGGTTTCCTGACCCGCGAGCGGCTGTTCCTCACGCCAGAATTCGCGGCGCTGGACGCCCCGGCACGCGTCAATCTGAGGCGGGCTCTGGAGCGGCTGGCGTAGACCCGGCCATCCCTGGCAGTCCCAGTTCGGCCAGCAGCTCGGCAGTGTGCTGGCCGGGCGTGGGCGGCGCGCGGCGCACCGGAAGCGCCTCTCCACCAAAACGCCAGGGTGGGCTGGTCACGGTCGTCTCGCCCAGCGTGGGGTGCGGGACGGTCACGGCCACCCCGCGCGCCTGCACGTGCGGGTCCGCGAACACCTCGGCCAGATCGTTCACGGGGCCGCACGGCACGCCCGCACGTTCCAGGCGGTCCATGACCTCCTGCCGCGAGTGGCGGGCCAGTCCGGGCAGCATCCGGGCGTCCAGGTCCGCGCGGTGCGTCACGCGGCCCTCGTTCGTGATGAGGCGGGCATCGGCACCCAGCTCCGTGAGGTCCAGCGCCTCGCAGAATCGCCGCCACAGCGCGTCGTTCCCCACGGCGATGTTCACGAACCCGTCCGCGCAGGGGAACGTTCCGTACGGCACGATGGACCGGTGGTCGTTCCCGGTGGGCGTGGGCACCTCCCCTGTCGCCAGGAACCGGCCCACCTGCGAACTGCCCAGCGCCACGACGCTTTCGAGCAGGTTCACGTCCACCCGCTCGCCGCGCCCGGTGCGTTCGCGGGCGTACAGCGCAGCCAGGATCGCCTGCGTGACCAGCGACCCCGCGAACACGTCGGCCACCGCCACGCCCACCCGCAGGGGCGGCCCGCCCGCCTCGCCGTTGTAACTCATCATGCCGCCCATGCCCTGCGCGATCACGTCGTACCCGGCCCGGTCGCGGTACGGGCCGTCCAGCCCGAAGCCCGTGATACTCGCGTAGATCAGGCGCGGGTGGGCGGCACTCAGGGCCTCCCAGCCCAGGCCCAGGCGGTCCAGCGTGCCGGGCCGGAAGTTCTCGATCAGCACGTCACTCCCGGCAATCAGGCGGCGCGCGGCCTCCAGGCCGTCCGGGGTTTTCAGGTCCAGGGTCAGGCTGCGCTTGTTCCGGTTCACGCTCAGGAAGTAACTGCTCTCCCGGCCCCCCTCCCCCACCTGGAAGGGAGGCCCCCAGGCGCGCGTGTCGTCCCCGCCCGGCGGCTCGACCTTGATCACGTCCGCGCCCAGGTCGCCCAGCAGCATGGTCGAGAACGGCCCCGTCAGCACTCGCGTGAAATCCGCGACGCGCACGCCGCTCAGGGGCAGGGAGGAAGGGGTCACGGGCATGAAGGGCAGGGCAGGAGTGTGGGCATACGGGCACCTCGGAAGGATCAGACGAGCGCAGCCGGAGGACAGCGGCGCAGCAAAAACAGGGTTGTGGTTGCCGCGCAGCATAGCGCGCCCACCCACTCAGTACACAAAAAACCGCCCTCCGGGTGGGGGGCGGTCCGTGTGTGCCGTGAAAGGTTCAGTCGGCGGCGCTGCCGTGGTTTCCGGCCTGCGCGTTGGCCTTGTCCTTGGCGGCTTCGGCTTCCAGTTTCGCCTTGATCTTCTTCAGGGTGAAGCTGGCCTCGCGTTCGCGCTGGTCGAGCACGCCGCGAATGAAGCGGATGTCGTCCTGAATGCCCGGAATGCGGATCTGTTCCAGGGCGTTCACGCGGCGGCTGGTCTTCTTGATTTCCTCGCCGATGCGCCGCAGTTTCGTCTCGGTCGCGGCGACCTTGACGATCGCTTCCAGCACGCCGCCGAAGTCGGTGGCGGCCTGGATGGTGCGCGCGCCGACGTTGATGGGGCTGAACGTGGCGGTGTTCGTGCGCTCCGGGATCTCGATCTTGGGGACCTTCACGCCGTAGATGCTCACGATCTGCATGTCGACGGCGTAGTCGCCGCTGCCCGCGAGGCTGAGGCTCTCGACGGCTTCGGGGCTGTCCCAGGCTTTCGCGCTGAACAGGCTGGTGTACGCGCCCTTGCTGACGCCGGCGAGTTCCTCGCGCGCGGCGAGGGCGTCCTTGACGAGCGCGAAGAACTCGCCGATCAGGGCGTCACGCTTGCGTTTCAGGAGGTCCGCGCCGCTCTGAGCGGTTTTCAGGCTGGCCTTGCTGGCCAGCATGGCGCTGCGGGTGGGGCTGATCTGTTCTGCCATAAGTATTCACCTCCCTGGTCGGTCGGTAATGACGGAAGGCGGGAGTTCCGGGCCACGGAGGCCGGGCCGCCTTCCGTCAGGGGGTCACATGCGGTTGCCTTTCCACATCTCGTCCATCTTGGTGCCGTAGTACTTGTCGATGGAGTCCTTGCCGAGGCGGGTCAGCTGGCTCTGGGGCAGTTTGCTCAGGATGCCCCAGGCGACGGTCAGGCTGTCGTCGATGGAGCGGTCCTGGTTGCCCTGGCCGATGAAGTAGTTCTCGAAGTCGTCCGCGAAGCGCAGGAACAGCTTGTCGGTTTCGCTCAGGGCGTCTTCACCGGTGATGGCGACCAGTTTACGCAGGTCCAGGCCGTTGGCGTACGCGGCGAACAGCTGGTCCGAGACGTTCTTGTGGTCGGCGCGGGTCTTGCCCTTGCCGATGCCGTTGCCCTGAAGGCGGCTCAGCGAAGGCAGGGGGTTGATCGGGGGGAACACGCCCTTGGCGTTCAGCGCGCGGTCCACCACGATCTGACCTTCGGTGATGTAGCCGGTCAGGTCGGGGATGGGGTGCGTGATGTCGTCGTCGGGCATGGACAGGATCGGGATCTGCGTGACCGAGCCGGGCTTGCCCTGCACCACGCCGGCGCGCTCGTACAGGCTCGCGAGGTCGGTGTACATGTAACCGGGGAAGCCACGGCGACCGGGGATTTCCTCGCGGGCGCCGCCGATTTCACGGAGGGCCTCGCAGTAGTTCGTCAGGTCGGTCAGGATCACCAGCACGTGGTAGCCGTGCTCGAAGGCCAGGTACTCGGCGGTGGTCAGGGCCATGCGGGGGGTCAGCAGACGCTCCACCGCGGGGTCGTCGGCCTTGTTCAGGAACAGCACGGAGCGGGCCAGCGCGCCGGTCCGTTCGAATTCCTGCGTGAAGAACGACACTTCGCGCTGGGTCAGGCCCATCGCAGCGAACACGACGGCGAAGTCACCCTCGTGGCCGGGCACCTTGGCCTGACGGGCGATCTGGGCGGCCAGTTCGTTGTGCGGCAGACCCGAGCCCGAGAAGATCGGGAGTTTCTGACCACGGATCAGGCTGGTGTTCACGTCAATGGTGCTGATGCCGGTCTGGATGAACTCCTCGGGCTTGGCGCGCGCGGCGGGGTTCATGGCCTGACCGTTGATGCTCAGGCGCTTCTCGGCGATCACCTCGGGCAGCCCGTCGATGGGGCGGCCCAGGCCGTCGAAGCGGCGGCCGATCATTTCCTTGCTGACGCCCAGGCGGGCCACGTCTTCGACGAGGCTGACGCTGGCGGTCGCGAGGTCCAGACCACGGGTTTCTTCGAACACCTGGATCACGGCGTTCTGGTCGGTCACGGAGATGACCTGACCGCCGCGCAGTTTGCCGGTGGCGTCCTTGATGTTCACGATGGCGCCGTACGCGAGGTCCGAGGCTGCGTTCACGAACAGCAGCGGCCCGGAGATGTACGCGACGTCGTTGTATTCCTTCTGGAGAAGGGTCACGCTTTCACTCCCTTGAAGGTGGTATCGAGTTCGCTCAGCACGTCGTCGCGGTACGCGGCGAAGTCACCTTCGGCGGTGTAACGGGCGCGGGCGAGTTTCTCGATGACGGGGCTCTGGACGATCTCGTCGATGGTCGCGCCGTCCTTGAGGGCCACTTCGGCCTGGTCGTAGAACTTCAGGAACATCTGCATCAGGCCGTAGTTCTTGGGCATGCTGGCGCTGGCGTCGACGGGGTCGAAGCCGTTCTGCTGCAGGAAGTCCTGGCGCAGCATGCGGCCCGCCTCGATGATCAGGCGTTCGTTGTCCTGCAGGGCGTCGGGGCCGACGAGCTGCACGACTTCCTGCAGCGCCGCTTCCTGCTGCAGCAGGTTGCCGATGCGCTGGCGCAGTTCCGGGAAGTCCTCGCCGACGTTGGCGCGGTACCAGGAGTCCAGGATGGGCGTGAACAGGCTGTAGCTGCCGTTCCAGTTGATGGCGGGGAAGTGACGGCGGCGGGCGAGGCCGGCGTCCAGACGCCAGAACGCACCCGTGATACGCAGGGTGGCCTGCGTGACGGGCTCGGACATGTCACCGCCGGCGGGGCTGACCGCGCCGATCACGCTGACCGCGCCGTCGTCGCCCGCGAGGGTCTTGACGGCCCCGGCGCGCTCGTAGAACGCGGCGAGCTTGGCGCCCAGGTAGGGCGGGTAGCCTTCCTCGGCGGGCATTTCTTCCAGGCGGCTGGAGATCTCGCGCAGCGCCTCGGCCCAGCGGCTGGTGGAGTCGGCCATCAGGGACACGCTGTAGCCCTGGTCGCGGAAGTACTCGGCCAGCGTGATACCGGTGTAGACGCTCGCTTCACGGGCGGCCACGGGCATGTTGGAGGTGTTGGCGATCAGGATGGTGCGGTGCATGAGGGGGCCGCCGGTCTTGGGGTCTTCCAGTTCCGGGAACTCGACCAGCACGTCCGTCATCTCGTTGCCGCGCTCGCCGCAACCGACGTACACGACGATGTCGGCGTTGCCGTACTTCGCCACGCTCTGCTGCGTCACGGTCTTGCCGGAACCGAAGGGACCGGGGATCGCGGCCGCGCCACCCATCACCAGGGGGAACAGGACGTCCAGAATGCGCATGCCCGTAAGGAACGGCAGGCTGGGGTCGAGTTTCTTGGCGACGGGACGGGGCGCACGCACGGGCCAGTAGTGGGCCATGCGCAGTTCGGTGCCGTCCTCGAGTTTCGCGATGGTGTCGTCGATGGTGTACTCACCGGCGGGCGCGATCCAGGCGAGCTTGCCGCTCTTGTCGGGGGGCGTCAGGACCTTGTGCGTGAAGCTGAACTCCGGCACGGTACCCAGGATGGCGCTGCCCGTGACGGTGTCGCCGACCTGCACGCTGGGCGTGAAGCTCCACTTCTTGGTGCGGTCCAGACTGGAAACCTCGATGCCGCGCGCGATGAAGTCGCCCGAGGCCTCGCGGATCTTGTCCAGGGGGCGCTGAATGCCGTCGTAGATGCCGTTCAGCATGCCCGGCCCGAGCTCGACGCTCAGGGGCAGGCCGGTGGTTTCCACGGGCTCACCGACGGTCAGGCCGCTGGTGTCCTCGTACACCTGCACGAAGGCGGTGTTGCCGTCGAGGCGGATGATCTCGCCCACGAGGCGCTCCTGGCCCACGCGCACGATGTCGTACATTTTCGCGCCGTACATGCCGTCAGCGATGACGGCCGGTCCAGCGATGCTCTGCACGACGCCAGTCTTGTTCTGCGTCATTTGGTACTCCTTGGGAGGGGCAGAAGGCGGAAGGCCGATGGCAGAAGGCCGCAAGCGAGAACGCTCGAGTTGCTTCTGTGTTGTTGCCATCTGCTATCTGCCATCTGCCTTCAACCTCCGTCTTACAGTTTGATGTCGAAGCCGATGGTGTCGCGCACCAGTTTGCCCATGTAGGCCTTGGCGTCGACGGTGTCCGGGTTGAACGCGTCGCGCAGGCTGGGGATGGGCAGCAGGATCGGCAGGTCGCGTCCGCGCATGACGCGGGCAGTGGCGGTGGCCGGGTCGGGGATCAGGCCGGTGTCCACGGCGATCAGGCCGTAGGTGCCGCTGATGATCACGCGTTCCAGTTCTGCCACGGCCGTCTCGGGGGTCGCCTCGATCACTTCGGCGCCCGCGAGGCGGTAACCGGTGGCGGTCTCGGCGTCACTGAGAACGGCGACGCGCTGGGTGGAGGTGCTTTTGGTCATGCCTGCACCTCGCGGCGGATCTGGTCGGTGGGCAGGTCGTAGAACTTGCCACGGCCGATCAGACGCAGTTTGGCGATCTCGATTTCCTTGCGGCGCAGGAAGTCGAGGATGATGCCCACGCCTTCGGGGTCACCGGCGGCGACGTTGCGCGCGGCGGTGTCCAGGGCGGTGCGGGCGGCCACTTCGGCGTCCTCGAGGCTGGGGGCGTCCAGGATGGCCGAAACGTCGTTCAGGCCGCTGGCGTCCCCGCCGGCGAGGCGGGCGTACCCGGCCGCGTCGAGTTTCCCGCCGGCCACGAACAGGTTCGGGTCGAGGGGTTGTCCGGCGCCAGCGCGGGCGATCAGGGCGTTGGTGACGTCGATCTCGCGGCTGAGGTAGCGGCGCAGGCTGGTGTTGCGTGCCACGCTCAGGGCGTAGCGGTAGTAGCCCTGGTCCAGCGCGATTTCCAGGTCCAGCAGGCGGTTGCTGCCCGCGTAGGCCTGCGCGCCGGCGCGCATTGCGGCCGCGAGCGGGTGTCCGCTCAGGGCGATGGCGGCGGCGGCGCTGGGCAGGTCGCTGCTCTGGGCGGCGGTCTGCAGGGCGCTGGCCTTGATGGTGCCGCCGGGAATCAGGCTGGCCGTGATGGTGTCGGCGCCGCGGCCTCCGGCGACGCCGCGCGCCACGGTCTTGAGGTTCACGAGGTCCCACTTCATCAGCAGGGCCTGAATCTCGCGTTTGGCGTCACCGTCGGCGAAGCCCAGGACTTTCTGGGTGGTGTCGAACAGGTTGCGGCTCAGGGCCTGGTCCAGTTCGGTCAGTCCGGCGGTTTCGGTGGTGGTGGCGCGCAGGTTCGCGGCGAGGTCGGTTTCGCTCAGGACCCGCAGGAACTCCTGGTAGCTGCCCGCGGCGAGCGCCGAGTCAAGCGAGCGTCCGTCGAGCAGCTTGGTCCGCATGATGCGGACGCGCGTGTTGATGTAAGCGTAGTCGTCGGGCATGCGGACTTCCTTACTCGGCCAGCAGTCGGCTGATCTGCGGCGCGAGTTCGCCGCGTACGCGTTCGAGCCTGCCGGTGAGGGTGTTCTGGATGCTGGACTTGCCGCCGGGGCCGACCAGTCGGACGCCGGTCTTGATCTGCTCGTTGACGCGCAGGTCGAGGGTGCGGCCCAGCTGGGCCAGGGCCTGACGGACGGCGTCGTGCTCGCCCAGCGCCGACTCGACCGCTTCGGCGTTCGGGAGGACCTGCAGGCCCTCGGCGATCAGTTTCGCCAGGATCTGCGGGTACTCGGGCGAGGTGACCGAGGAGTGCAGGTACTGCTCGGAGACCTTGAAGGCCTGCACCTGCAGGCTGTCGGAGGCCGACAGGCGCTGGGCGTTGCCTTCGAGGTCAGCGGCGCTGCGCGCGCGGACCAGTTCGGCCTGACGGGCCGTTTCCAGTTGCCGGGTGCGGCTGTCCAGGAGGGCCTGGGCGCGTTCGCGGGCGTCGGCGACGATCTGCTCGGCGCGGGCCTGTGCGTCGGCGCGCAGGCGCTCGATTTCCGCCTGGGCTTCGTTTTCGAGGAGCTTGTCGAGCGCCATATCAGTTCAGGATGAACAGCGCAAGGAAGCCGAAGATGACCAGGGTTTCGGGCAGCAGGAAGTACAGCAGCAGGCTGCCGGCCTTGCTGGGGTCCTCGGCGACGGCGCCGACGAGGCTGGAGCCGATGCGGGCCTGGGCGATGCCGGTGCCGATGGCGCCGAGGCCGAGGGCCAGGCCGGCGCCGATGGCGCGCAGGCCGTCGTACATGTTGTCGGCGTTACCGCTGGCAGCGCCGGCTTCCTGGGCCAGACCGCTGGTGGCGAGGGCGAGGACGAGGGAAGCGACGACGATCTTGTTGTACTTGGTCATGGTGAACACTCCTAAAAAGTTATTTAACCGGCCCCTGGGTGGGGCTGAGGCGGCGAAGGGGGTTGTAGCGGGGGCTGGATTCAGCGTTGAAACCGGTCGGGTTGAGGAACTCGACCATGTGAAGACGCAGGGGTTGCAGGATGTGACCGATCAGGGTCAGGGCCAGCACGAAGAAGTGCAGGACGATGCCCAGAACCACGCCGATCAGGATACCGATGAAGCCCAGGGTTTCGCCGAGGCTCCAGCCGAGGTCGGTGCAGAGTTTCGCCAGGATGGCGGACACCAGGCCGACCGCGAAGATACGGGCGTAACTGACGACCGCGCCGCCCTGCGAGAGCAGTTCGACCGGCAGCAGCGGGTAGTGCTTGATGACGCGCAGCCAGCCGACGATGAACGCGGCGAACCCGGCGTACATGACCAGCACGCGCACGTCACTGAAGTCCGTGAAGGCGCTGAAGTCCTTCCCGGCCTTGGTGGCGAAGGCCAGCATGATCAGGGCCAGCACGCCGCCGAACAGCGCGACGCCTTCCCAGGTGTGGGTGCTGTCCTTGTGCTTGATGCCCTGCTGGATGCGGATGCCCCAGGCCCACAGGACCTGAAGGATGCCGAAGCACAGCGCGAACACCAGCGCGACGTTGCTGAAGTAGCCGGTTTCCAGGCGGGGGAACACGATCGGGATCACGCCGTAGTGCTTGACGCCTTCCTCGATGGGGTAGGTCACGCCGGTCCAGCTCCAGAGGCTGTTGAGCAGCTCCGGGTTGATGTAGAAGAAGTGCATGTGCTCCAGCAGGGTGCCGAAGAACTCGCCGGTCAGGAAGCCCCACAGGATGGTCCAGGCGGCCATGACGTTCGTCACGAAGCCCAGGTCCTTGAGGGTGGCGGGCGGCACGAACGCGCCGAAGAAGCTGAGGTTCCAGCCTTCGTTGCGCCGGGCCTTGCCGAGCAGCCACATGCCGAACGCCAGGAACATCAGGCCGTAGCCGATGTCGGCCATGATGATCCCGAAGAACAGCGGGAAGAACAGCGCGACGACCCAGGTGGGGTCGAAGGTGCCGTACTTCGGCAGGGTCATCAGGCCCATGACGGTCTGGAAGGGCTGCACGTAACTGTTGTTCTTCAGTTCGACCGGCACCAGCGTGTCGTGGTGTTCGTCCACGGCGTGCAGTTCGTAGCTGACGGCGTCACCGAAGGTGCCGAGCGCCGCCTGGAGGGCGGGCACGCGGTCTTCGGGCACGTAGCCCTGCATGGCGAGGCTGTACTTGCCGCGGGCGGACACGGCGCGCACGTCATGAATGGCGACCCGGTCTTTCAGGGCGTCACGCAGGGCGTACAGCGCGGGGGTGTGCGTCTGGGCCAGCCGGTCGCGTTCGGCGTTCAGTTCGCGCTGGCGGCTCTCGCCGCTCTGCTTGATCTGCGTCATGGCGCTGTCGGCTTCACCGAGGCTCATGCCGTCGAAACGGCCGGGCAGGCGCAGTTCGCCGAGGCGGACCTTGCCCAGCGCGGCGCGCGCGGCGTCACGGTCGGCGCGGAGGGTGGCGATCAGGCCCACGCGGTTCTGGCCGACAGTGTCGGTGGCCAGGGCGTGGCGGTCGCGCAGGGTTTCGTTCAGCGCGGCTTCCAGTTCGGCGACGTTGTCGGTCGGCTGAAGCAGGAAGGGCACGGTCGCCACGCGGCGGCTACGGTCCAGGCCGCCAGCCAGTCGGGCCAGCGCGCGGACGGCGTCACCGTAGGCGGATTCGGCGTCCAGGTCAGCCTGGAGTTCCTGACGCTGACGGGCGAGCGCGGCCACGGGAAGCGCGGCCTGCTCGATGGTGTCGGCCCAGGTGGACTCGGCGGGCAGCGGTGCGGGGGCGGGGCGGTAGCTGCCCAGTTCCGCGAGGGTGCTTTCCACGCGGGCGAGCAGGCGCTCGTCCTCGCGGCGGCTCTGGGCGTCTGTTCCGGCCAGGGTCCCGGTGTTCAGTGGACCGCCCGTGATGGGCTTGAGGTGCAGCACCCCGGCATTCTGCAGGGCCGCAATGACGGCTTCGCTGTCGCGTTTGCGCGTGGCGATCACGACCTGCTGCATGGGGTTGATCACGGAAGCACCGCCCTCATGATGGTGTCCACGGCCTGGCCCAGCTTGGCTTCGGCGCGGGCGCGGGTGGCCTGTGCCTGTGCCTGTGCTCCGGCGCTGGCCTGGGTGCGGATCTGCTGCACCTCTGCGGCGAGCTGCTGCTCCTGCTCGGCCTGCATGGCTTTGGCGCGGGCTTCGGCGTCCTGCAGAATGCGCGCGGCTTCTGCTTCGGCGGCCGCGACCGTCGCCTGCGCCTGTGTGCGCGCGGCTTCGATCTGCCCGTCCAGGGCCGCTTCGCGGCTGGCCAGTTCACTTAAGACTCGACTTGAGACGTCCAAAACTCACTCCTCCTTTCCCTTCGTGACTCAAGCACCCCGGTCAAGGCGCCCCATGAACGTCATGGGGTGTGGCGGGGGTGCGGTGAGTTTTTCGGTGGCCCGACCCTTTGTGATAGTTGCGTCAGACTCGTACTCAATCCTAACACAGCCTCCTGAATGCTCTGGGGGGTCAAGCGTCCCTGTTTCGTCACGGTCGTCACGCGAGGCCGTCGGGGCACTGAGGTCGTCGGGGCACTGGGGTCGTCGGGGCACTGGGGTCAGCCGGGCGGTGTCCGGGGGAACAGAGGAAGGCAGCTCCGGAACGCTCCGGAACTGTCTATGAACCCGGGATGAACCCAGGGACGCCCCCAGGGTGTGCGGGTCAGTCGTTGCCGACGAAGACAGGCGCGGCCAGTGGGCTCTGCGCCTCCTGGTAGCCTTCCTCCTGGTGTTCGGCCAGGTCGATGCCCAGCGTCTCCTGGCGTTCGCTGAGGCGCAGGGGCGTGACGAGTGCGACCAGTTTCAGCAGGACAAAGGTGCCGCTGCCCGCCAGGGCCGCCGCCGCGACGATGCCCAGCAGTTGCACGCCGACCTGACCGGCGTTCCCGGCCAGCAGGCCCGTCCCGGCGGGGTTGATCTCGGGGCTGGCGAGCACGCCGGTCAGCAGGGTGCCGACGATCCCGGCCGCGCCGTGGCAGGCGAACACGTCCAGGGCGTCGTCCGGGAACAGGCGGTGCTTGTTGGCTACCAGGAAGAACGAGACGGTGCTGGCGACCGCGCCGATCAGCAGGGCGCCGCCGGGCGTCACGAAGCCGCAGGCGGGTGTGATGGCGACCAGTCCGACGACCGCGCCGGTGGCCGCGCCGATGGCAGTGGGCTTGCCGCCGCGCACCTGATCCCACAGCATCCAGGTGAGCAGCGCGGCGGCGGCGGCCGTGTTGGTGTTCAGCAGGGCCGAGGCGGCCACGCCGTTGGCAGCCAGGGCGCTGCCCGCGTTGAAGCCCAGCCACCCGACCCACAGCAGCCCGGTGCCCAGCAGGACCAGCGGCACGCTGTGCGGGACGTGCGCCACGCGCGGGTAGCCCAGGCGGGAGCCGAGGACCAGCGCGGCGACCAGGCCGCTGACGCCGCTGGCGACCTCGACGACCGTGCCGCCCGCAAAATCCAGCAGGCCCAGTTTGAACAGCCAGCCGTCGCTGCTCCAGACCCAGTGGGCCAGCGGGGCGTACACGACCAGCACCCACAGCGCGCCGAACAGCACGAACGCCGGGAAGCGCATGCGCTCCACAACGCTGCCGCTCACGACGGCCAGCGTGATCACCGCGAACAGAATCTGGAATACCGCGAACAGCGGGGTGGGAATGGTGCCGGTCAACTGTCCGGCGGTGCCGTTCAGGCCCACCTGGGACAGACCGCCGATCAGGGCGTTCCCGCCGGGACCGAAGGCCAGGGTGTACCCCACGGCGACCCAGGCGACACTGGCGACGCCCATGGCGGCGAAGCTCATCATCATGGTGTTCAGGACGCTCTGGGCGCGGACCAGCCCGCCGTAGAAGATGGCGAGGCCCGGCGTCATCAGCAGCACCAGCGCGCAGGCCAGCAGGATGAAGGCGGTGTCGGCGCCGTTCACGGTTGCTCCGGGTCGAGGCGGGTCTCGGTGACGGGCGTCAGGGCGGCCGCGTCCTCCTCGCCGGTACGGATGCGGATCACGCGGTCCAGGGGTTGCACGAAGATCTTGCCGTCGCCGACCTCGCCGGTGCGCGCACCCCGGCAGATGGCGTCGATGGCGACCTGCACGAACGGTTCGCTGACAGCCATGCGGAACTCGACCTTGTCGTGGAATTCCACCATGACGCGCGTGCCCCGGTAGTGCTCGATGACGATCTGTTCGCCGCCGTGCCCGCTGACGCGCGAGAGCGTGATGCCGCTGATGCCCGCCTGAAAGAGTGCTTCCTTGACCTGCTGCACCCGTTCGGGCCTGACAACTGCCGTGACCAGTTTCATGAGCCCACGTTAACGGTCTGTCAAGGCCAAAGAGTGGTGTTGTCCAGAACGTCCGGCACATTCTGCACGGAAACCCGGAAAACGCGCAGATTGCACAGGACCGCGCGGGCACCCGCCGCACATTCTTCGGACAACCGCAAAGGGCCGGCCCCTGGGGATGCGGTCAGGGGCCGGCCAAACGTGGAGGGTCTGATTTGTCAGTGCGGGCCGGGCCAACAGGATGGACAGGGCCAGCGTGGAGGGTTCAGGCAGTTCAGGGAGTCAGGCGCGGAGGGGCAGCGGGAGCGAAGTGGCGGATGGCTTCAGTCGCCGCCGACGAACACCGGCGCACCCAGGCCCGTCTCGCTGTCGGAGTACCCCTGCTCGCTGTGGGCGCTGACGTCGATCCCGGCGATCTCCTGGTTCACGGGAACGCGCAGCGGCATGACCAGTCCCACCAGTTTCAGCAGGACGAAGGTGCCCAGTCCAGTCCAGACGATCGCGGCGACCACACCGACGATCTGGATGATCATCTGCTCGCCCCAGGGCTTGCCGCTGCCGGTGGTGAAGGCCAGCGCGCCGGTCAGCAGGGCGCCCACGATGCCGGCCACGCCGTGGCAGGCGAACACGTCGAGGGCGTCGTCGGCCTTAACGCGGTTTTTCATCTGCACGGCAGCGAAGCTCGCGGCGGCACCCAGCGCACCCACGACCACCGAGGCGAGCGGGCTGACGAAGGCGCAGGCGGGCGTGATGGCGACCAGACCGACGACCAGACCCGTGGCGGCGCCAACGGCAGTGGGTTTCCCGTTCCGGACGCTTTCCAGGCCCAGCCAGGTGAGCATCGCGGCGGCCGGGGCGACCAGGGTGGTCATGAAGGCCAGCGCGGCCGTCTGGTTGGCAGCCAGGGCGCTGCCCGCGTTGAAGCCCATCCAGCCGAACCACAGCAGGCCAGCGCCCAGCAGCACGAAGGGAACGTTGTGAGGCACGTGCGCGGTCTTCGGGAAGCCGATGCGGGCGCCCAGCACCGAGGCGGCGACCAGTCCGCTGACACCGGCGGCGATGTGGATGACGGTGCCGCCCGCGAAGTCCAGCGCGCCCATCTTGAACAGCCAGCCGTCGGCGTTCCAGACCCAGTGGGCCAGCGGAGCGTAGATCAGCAGGCTCCAGAGCGCACCGAACAGCACGAACGCCCCGAAACGCATGCGCTCGATGACGGCGCCGCTGATCAGGGCGACGGCGATGATCGCGAACATCGCCTGGAAGGCCGCGAAGACGAACGAGGGAATGGTGCCGGTCAGCTGGTCCTTCAGGCCGTTGAAGCCCGCGTTGGCCAGCCCGCTGAAGAAGCCGTTGCCGCCCGGCGCGAACGCGATTGAGTACCCGGCAAGCATCCACAGCACGCCGATCAGGCCGATGCACACGACGCTCATCATCATGGTGTTCAGGACGCTCTGGGTGCGGCTCAGGCCGCCGTAGAAGAACGCGAGGCCCGGCGTCATCAGCAGGACCATGGCCGAGGCGACGATCATCCAGGCGGTGTCGCCGGTGTCCAGTTTGGGCGCCTCGGTCTGCGCGAGGGCCGCGCCGCCCAGCATGACAGCCAGGGGCAGCAGCGCGCCCAGGCGGGTGCGGGCGGTTCGGGTGGGGGTGTGCAGCATGGTCACTCTCCTTGGAGGGGGGCCTGAAGTCGGGCGTGGAACAGGCAGCTCAGGCCGGACTGGGCCGGGCCGGGGCTGTTCAGGCAGGTGCGAGGCGGGTCTCGGTGACGGGGGTCAGGGCGGCCGTGCCTTCCTCACCGGTGCGGATGCGGACCACGCGGTCCAGGGACTGCACGAAGATCTTGCCGTCGCCGACCTCGCCGGTCCGGGCGCCCTTGCAGATGGCCTCGATGGCGGCCTGCACGAAGGGTTCGCTGACGGCCATGCGGACCTCGACCTTGTCGCGGAACTCGACCATGACGCGGGTGCCGCGGTAGTGCTCCACGATTTCCTGTTCGCCGCCGTGCCCGCTGACGCGTGAGAGCGTGATGCCGCTGATCCCGGCCTGGAACAGCGCTTCCTTAACCTGCTGGACCCTCTCGGGCCTGATGACAGCCGTGACGAGTTTCATGGCGTCTCCTTTTTGCAGCTCAATTTGCAGTGGTTGCATCCCTGCATACCCCAAGCTTAGAGACAGATGTGCAGAATGTCAAAAAAATTTGGACAATTTGGCTAGATTTATCAGAACGGATTGCAGGATACCCGCAGAAAAGTGCGTTCCGTGGTGGCCACGCGCACCGCTGGGCGGAATTTCGCGTACAGATTGCACAGCGCACAGCCAGATTGCACGGCAGACAGCAGGCGGGGCCTCTCCCCTCCCCCACCTGCGCAGGGCAGCAGAACGCGGCCGTTCCCACGAAGAAACGGCCGCGCTGCCCGGAATGTCTGCTGTCTGGAGTGCCCCTGGCCGGGCCTGCACCGACCGATCCGTACTGACCGGCCTACACCAACGGGCCTACACCAACCGGCGGGGCCGCAGCCGCATCCAGAACCGCGCGGCCAGCACCACCACCACGGCCAGCAGCGCGGCTCCCAGCACCGGCGCGAATACCGCCAGCACGCTGAGCACTGCACTCGTGCCGTCCTCGACGCCACTGACGACCGGGTTCCCCAGGCCGCCGGTCGTGGCGGTCGCCACCGGCCGCACCGCCGTGCGCGTGGCGTGTACGCCGCCCGCCACGATCAGGCCCAGCGCCATGCTCAGGGCCGGGGGCACGTCGGCCACGCCGGACTGCGAGGCGAACAGCACCGCGCCGGCCGCCGTGTTCACCACGCCGCCCAGCAGGTGCAGCGCGTGATCCACGCCCGGAATCTTGTCACCCACGAAATCCAGCAGGCCCAGCACGCCGATGCCCACCAGCACCCAGGTACTGGCGAGCAGATCGAACGGTTCGTTCAGGGTCACCACGCCAAACCGGGACAGCAGCCCCACCAGCAGCAGCGGCACGAAGGCGTTCAGGCCCGCCGCGCCCGACAGGCCCAGCGAGGACAGCAGACCGGAGAGCAGTTCCATACGCCCCACAGTACGCGCCGCCGTGAGGGGGCGTTCCACCCCCCCCCGGCTTCCGGCCCCACCGGGGGCAGTGAAGACCGGAAGGGGGCGGGCCGCTCAGCGCAGGTACGCGACCAGCAGGTCCACCCCGGCGCGCAGGTCGGTCTCGTGCACGGCCTCCACGACCGTGTGGATGTAGCGGGTGGGGAGGCTGAGGGTCAGGGTGGGCACGCCGCCCCGGCTGCGCTGGATGGCCGCGCCGTCCGTGCCGCCCTGTGCCAGGACTTCCAGCTGCGCGGGAATGCCGCGTTCCTGCGCCAGGTCCCAGAACCCATCGACGAGCGCGCGGTGCGAGATCATGCTGGAATCGAACACCTTGATGCCGATGCCGTCCCCGAGGCGGGTCACGGCCTCATCCGGGGCCACGCCGGGGGTGTCCACGGCCAGTGTCACGTCCAGACCGATGCCGACCGTGGGCTCGGCACCGTACGCGGCAGTGATCGCGCCGCGCAGGCCGACCTCCTCCTGGGTGCTGAACACCGCGATCAGGTCGTGCCGCAGGTCCTGGCCGCGCAGGGCGCGCAGCGTCTCAAGGAGCAGGAACACGCTGGCGCGGTCGTCCATGGCCTTGCCGCACACCAGCCGCCCGACCCGGCGGGCCGACTGGTCCAGCGTGACCATGTCCCCGACACGCACCTGCGCGCGGACCTCGTCGGCACTCAGGCCCAGGTCGATGAAGAATTCCCGGACTTCCGGGATCTTCTTGCGTTCCTCGGGACTGGCAATGTGCACGGGCTTGCCGCCGGGCGTCAGGATGCCGGGCAGCGCCCCGCCGCGCGCGTGCACGGTCACGTCCCGCGCGAACAGGTTGCGGGTGTCGAAACCGCCCAGCGCCTGCACCCGCAGGAACCCCCGGTCGTCGATGAAGCGCACCAGGAAGCCGATCTCGTCCATGTGCGCGCTGATCATCACGCGCTCGGGCACCTCGCCTTTTTTCGGCGTGCGGGCGGCGCGGCGGGCGATCACGTTGCCCATGGCGTCCACGCGGACCTCGTCGGCCAGTCCTTCCAGTTCGGCCAGCACGAAGTCACGCACGGCGTCCTCCTGTCCGGGCACGCCGGGCAGGTTCGACAGGTGCATCAGCACGTCCAGGCGCAGTTCGGGGACGGAGGGGGCTTTCCTATCCTTCTTCCGGGTTTTCGACATGCCCGCCAGTATGCCCCGACCCCGCCGCGCCGTCCGGCACGGATGACCGGGCGGTCCCCGCTGCCGGGACAGATGCCGGGTCCGGTGACGCAGGTTCAGGCACCGGTTTCGGAGGTGGGGGCGGAGGCGGCGGGCGCAGGTCCGTGCCATTGAACTGCCCCTGCGCCTCGGCCAGCCCGGACGCCGCCCAGACCGCCACGGCGTCCGCGCCCAGCCGCACCAGTTCGTTCAGGTCGCCTTTCTCCTCCTCACGCCAGCGGCTCAGCACCCAGTCCGGCACCGCCCAGCCCGGCGGGGGCCGCGAGATGCCGATCTTCAGGCGCGCGAACGCCTCGTGCCCCAGCAGCCGGATGATGTCCCGCAGGCCGTTCTGCCCGCCGTGCCGCCCGCCCATGCGGAGCTTCAGCAGCCCGAACGGGCTGTCCAGGTCATCCTGCACGACCAGCAGGTCCGCGCCGTCCAGCTTGTAGAACGACATCAGCGGCGCGACCGCCTTGCCCGACGCGTTCATGAACGTCAGCGGCCGCACCAGCAGCACCTTCGTGCCCACCCCCGGCCCCAGGCGCACCTCGGCCACCTCGGCGTCCTTGCCTTCCCTGCGCCACGCGGCCCCGGCCCGGCGGGCGACCTCGTCGATGACCAGCCAGCCCACGTTATGCCGCGTCTGCGCGTACCCACTCCCCGGATTGCCCAGGCCCACGACCAGTTTCACGGGCCGGTCCTCAGGCTTCCAGGCTGTGCAGGATCTCGCGCCACTTCGCCTCGGTCTCCCGGACACGCAGGTCCGTGCGGGCGCGGTTGTACCCGCCCCGGAACTCCGCGAAGCGCGTGTCGGTCTCGGCGAACAGCAGGCCCAGCGCCTGACGGATGTCGGTCACGTTCCGTTCCGTCAGGGTGGTGCCCTTGGCGTCCAGCACCTCGTCCAGCGTGGCCATCAGGCCCGACAGGGGCCGCAGCCACTGGAACTGCGGGTGGTTCATCACCAGCGAGTACAGCTCGAACGGCCCCCCCACCGGGCCGTTCAGGAACTCGTAATCACTCTTCGTGAAGTCCAGCAGCGCGGCGTGAAAATGCCGCAGCGCCGGAACCAGGGCGGTGAGTTTCGCGCGAACAGCAGCGTCAGTCATGCACAGCAGGGTAGCAGGGGCGCGCGCCGCCACCCACGCCCGACCCCACCATTTCCCGCAGGTGCACGCGCGCAGGCCTGTGATCAATGGTGCGGACACTGTTCGGGCGCCAGAGAGGAACAGCATGGAACACGTCTTCTGTAATGCCATTCCTGCTCACCCCCTCCCAGCCTCCCCCCTCAAGGGGGAGGGGTAAACGCTGCGTGTTCCTCGCTGGTCTGCCCTTGAAGTTATGAACCTGTCCGCACCATTGGTGATACGGACTGCCGTTTGTTCCGTTAACAGCCCACTCCACGTCCGGAACCCGCTTCGACTCCTCCTCGCTCTGCTCGGACCCAGCGGCCTTATAAGTACAACGCACCAAAGAAGTAGACTTGGGCATGGCCCGTTCCCATCGGCGCATTGAGATTTCGGAAGAAGATGACC
>NZ_BMQM01000039.1 GCF_014648115.1 Deinococcus seoulensis | reverse complement strand
CGAGAAACTGGAAAATCGTGACCAGGGCCAACCGCCAGGGCGCGTAGGCTGGTTGACCCCGAGTCGGGTAGAGGGACCGAAACTGATCGTCGGAGTAAACGGCGCCAAAGCAGTCTCGCAGTTGTGTAATGGTGTTGCCTTTGGGGAGGAGGATGCGGACGAGCTCGGCTGTCCGCGTCGGGATCTCGGCCGGAGGGGCTGCATGCAGGCTCATAGCGCATTGTTACCCCCACCCGGGAATTCGCCAACAGAGTCTAGTTCCAGCCAACTACCCCACGCCCGGAACCCGTTTTTCTCCCACTCGCCTCGCTCGGATTGAATGGTCTTTGCAGCCCACTCAATCGGGGTCCGTATCAGTACAGGGTGCAGTTGTCCTGAATGAAGTTCGGGCCGGCACTGTCGGGTGTCAGGTCGGCGCTGAGGTCCGGTCCGCTGTTGGCGTAACAGGTGTTGCCGTAACCGCTGCCCGAGGCGTTCTGCTTGTAGTAGATGCCGCCGCTGCCGTTGCCGGTCAGGGTGTTTTCAGTCACGTCGGGCGCCGCGTTCCCGGTGACGATCAGACCGTACAGGGCGTTGCCGTTGATCTGGTTGCCGCTGAGCGTCCCGGCGCTGCGTTCGGCCAGGACCACGCCGCTCTGCTTGCCGCCCGTGATGGTATTGGCGGTCAGTTCAGGTTCGGCGTCGCCCCAGGCGGCAATGCCGGGGTTGCCGCTGCCGGTGATGGTGTTGTTGCGGGCCTGACCGGCGGCGTACTCGCTGTACGCCAGTCCGTTCTCGCGGTTACGGTCGATGGTGTTGCTGTCCAGGGTGGGCCGCGAGTAGTCCATCATGCGGAACCCGGCGGTCCGGTTGCCCTGCACCGTGTTGCCACTGGCGACGCCGCCCGCGTTGTCGAAGTACGTGACGCCGCTCTGCCGGTTGCCCTGAATGATGTTCTGCTCCAGGGTGGGCGCGGCGCTGCCCTGCACGCCCACACCCTGAAGGGTGTTGTCCTCGATGGTGTTGCCGCTCAGGGTGGGCGCCGCCTGCTCGTAGATGGTCACGCCCCGCCCCCGGTTACCGCGGATGCGGTTGAAGGTGACGGTGGGCGTGGCCTGCCCGGCCACGTGAATGCCGTGCGCGCCGGTCGCCTCGATGGTGTTGCGCGTGACGGTGCCTTCACTGGCCTGACGGAACAGCAGGCCCCCGTCGCGGTTGCCGCTGAAGGTGCTGGTGGTCACGTCGGCGCGGCTGCTGTCACTGACGTACACACCGAAGGTGTTGCCGGTGAAGGTCGAGGCGTTCACGGTGGCCTGACCCTGCTCCTGCACCCACAGGCCACTGCCGTACTCGCTGAGATCGTCGTCCCGGACGGCCCCTGCGATCAGCACCCGTTCCAGGGTCAGTTGCCCGCCGTCCTGCCGGACACTGCGGGCAGGCAGGGTGCCGACGTGCGCGACACTCAGGTCGCGGAGCGTCACGCTGGCCTGCGAGAGAATCAGGGTGTCCTCGGCGGCGGCGCTGAACAGCACGGTGTCTTTCATGCCCGCGCCGCTCAGTGTCAGCGGACTGGTAATCGTGACGGGACGCTCCAGCCGGTACGCGCCGCCGGGCAGGACGACGTCCTCGCCGGATTCCAGGGCGGCCACCAGCGCGCGGGTTTCCTCGTCGCTGCGCAGCGGCAGGGTCAGGGAGGCCTTCACCCAGCCCGTCTGCCCGCCCGGCACGCCCGTGACGCGCAGCCAATCGCCCTGCTCCCCGAGAACCACGACGGAATCGCCGCGCGCCAGGGTCGAGACGACCTCGCCGTCACTGCCCGCCGAGGCCCGCACGTTCAGAACGGTCGTGTTCACCACGCTCACGTTCCGGTCCGGAACGGGCGTGGTCGCGCTGGATTCCGTGCCCGCTTCGTCCCCGGCGGGTGTTCCGGCCGGGTTGACCGGAACCGTCCCGGTTTCGGCGGGCGTGGCTGCGCTGACCCCCACTGCGCCCGGAGTCATGCTGGGCGCACCTGCCGCGACGGCCGGGCCAGCGGGGAAGGCGAGCCGCAGGGCCGCGCCCAGCAGCAGCGCCCCGGCGATCACGGCGGCGATCAGCGGCGCGCGGTTCCGGCGGGCCGGGACTGGCCGGGCAGTCCTGGGAGCAGCGGCGTGCCTGACCTGCGCGGTGACCTCCCTGTCAGGGGGAACGGCCGGTGTGGGCGGCGCGGCAGGTGTCGGAGGCGCGGCCGGCACGGGTTCCGGCTCGGCAGGTGCGGAGCGGCCCAGGACCTCCAGCACCTCGCTGGCGCTCACGCAGCGCTGCGCGGCGTCGAGGTGCAACGCATCGGTCAGGGCAGAACGCAGCGCGGCCGGCGTGCCAGCCGGGAGGGGCGGCAGCGGCACGCCCTGCAGCCGCGCGGACGCCGGAGGGCACGACAGGCCACTCAGGGCCTCGTGCAGCGTGGCGGCCAGGGCGTACACGTCCGACTGCGGACTGAACGCGCCCCCGGCGACCAGTTCCGGCGCGGCGTACCGCGGGTCGGGCGGCGCGCCCTGCCGCAGGTCCTGAAGGGCGCGGGCCGCCAGCGCGAAATCCGCCAGCAGCACCTGTCCCTGCGCGTCGAACCACACGCTGTCCGGCGACAGGCGGGCGTGCAGCAGCGCCTGCGTATGAGCGGCCGCCAGCGCCTGAAACAACGTGATGGCCAGTTCGTGTGCCGTGCCCGGCTGAAGGGGCCGCGCCTGCGTCAGGGACCGCAGGGTGCGGTGCAGGCGGTCCTGAAACACCACCACCTGCTGCTCGGGCGTGTCGTGCAGGTCCATCACGCGCGGCGCGGCCGGGTGCTGCACCTGCGCCATCAGGCGCGCGTGCCGCATGAATGCCTGCCGGACCCGCGCGCCCGTCGGGGAGTCCGCGTGCGGCGGCCCGAACACGGTCAGCAGCACCGACTCGCCCCAGTCGGTCTCGGCGCGGTACAGGTGTTCGTGCGGAGCCTCGCGCAGCAGGAACTTCACCGTGTACTGCCCGGCCACGCGGTCCCCGGCCGTGAGTGGATTGATCATGATGAAACCTCGCTGGAAGGCGCGCCTGCCAGAAGCTGGCGGCGCCTGTGAACGGCCGCGTTGATGTCCGGGTTCTTCAGTCGACTGACGAAGCGCAGCGCGCGGAGCGTCACGTGTTCATGCCCGACGACCGCCATGAACACGTTCATCTGCGCGAACGCCCGCTGTGAGGCCCGGCTGGTCACCCAGCCCCGCCAGCGTTCCACTGGCGCGGTCTTCCACAGGGGCGTGCTCTTCAACCAGCGCTCCGTGCGAATGTAGCGGTCGTACGCCGCGTCGTAGACGAGCGCTTCGAGCACCTTCCCGTCGGCCAGCGGATGCTGCGCGATGGAAAGGTGCAGTCGCGGATGACGGATCAGGGCCAGCAGCGCTTCCGGCGGGCACGCGGGATTGCGCAGCACGCCGCGCTGCACGTGATCCTGCGGGTCGTTCACGAGTTGCACCAGCAGGAGCGTGGGCGTCAGGGGATGCTCGGCGGCGGCGCGGCGCGCTCCGCTCTGCGTGTGGCGGGCCAGGGCCGTCAGGACCTCGGGGGTCACGCCGGGATGACGGGCCAGCGCGACCAGTTGCCCCTCGTCCTCGTCGGCGCGGGACGCCAGGTGCAGCAAGACGGGCGCCGTCAGTTCCGGACGCAGAATCAACCGCGAGCGGATGTCCGTCAGGGCGTCATCCGCCAGTCGGCGTTGCAGGGCGTACGGCAGTTCCTGCGGGCGCTTCAGGAGTGCGTGGCGGACCTCGGTGTCACTGTCCTCGGCGAGCAGCAGCAGCGTATCGTCGGCCGTGTTCGCGTGGCGCGCCACCCGGCGCCGCACCTTCCCCGCGTCACTCTGGGCGAGCAGGCGCAGCGCGTCCGGCGTGGCGTCCGGATGGGTGGCCTCGGCGTACTCCAGCTCATGCAGGTGATCTTGCACCTCACCCTGGTACCGCGGGTGACGGCGAATGTCCGGCCGCAGCGGCTGATCCACCAGTCGGCGTTTCAGGGCCGTGCCGGGCGCCGCCGGGTTCAGCACCACGTTCAACCGCACGTCCATCAGCGGATCCTCGCTCAGGTCGTCCAGCACGGGTTCCGGCGCGCTGCGGTTGCGACTGAGCGCCTGACGCACCCGCGCGTCGTGGCGGGGCAGGAACGCCAGTTGATCCGGCGGCGTCTCGTCATCCAGGGCCCGCGCGATCAGGCTGACCGCCGCGACCGGGTCACTGGTCAGGTGCCGCCGCGTGCCGTCCGGTAACTGCGGGTGCAGCGCAACCTGCGCCCGCACCAGCGGGTTACGGTCACGCGCCAGTTGTTCCACAGCGGGGCGGGGCGTGCCGGGAGCGGCACTCAGCGCCAGTTTCACCTGCCGCCGCCGGGTGGCCAGCGCCTCCGTCGCCGCGCTCTCGCTGATCGGGCCGCTGCGCAGGCGCGCCACGAACCGCACCCGCTCGTTCGGATCGGCCGCCAGGCGGGTCAGGATGTCCGGCGGGCACAGGGCGTGCGCGGCCACCGCCTCACGGATCATGAAGCCCTCGTCGCCCGCCAGGTGGTCCAGTGCTTCCGGGGGCGCGCTGGGATTACGCGCCACCTGCAGACGCACGGCGCGTTCACCGTCCCTGGACAGCCGGGTCAGGAGCTCACCGGGCGTGTTCGGGTGGGCCGCCACGCCCTCACGGATCGTGACGTGCTCCGCGTCCTGCGCCAGCCACAGCAGATCCTGCGGTGTCGCGTGCGGGTTCTCCGCCACGGCGGCCCGCACCCACCAGTCCGTGTCACGGCGAAGCCGCTCGCGTCCGGGACCGGGCAACGCCGGGTTGCGCGCCACGGCCGCCCGCTCCTCCCAGTCCCCCTCACGCGAGAACTGCAACAGCGTCTTCGCCGGCAGGGCGTGCCCGGCCAGCCGGATCAGCAGCGTCTCGCGGGCCTGACCGTACGGGTGGCGTCTGTCCAGCCATGCCAGCAACTCGACCGGAAGCAGTGGATGCCGCGCCGCGAGCCGCTGCAACCGCACGTCGTTCTCGATCAGCAGGGATTCCTCCAGCGTCAACTCGATGGGCTCCCGGCGCCGCCGGAGCTTCTCGCGCACCGAGTCCGCCGTGACGGGCGCCCCGGCCACGGCGGCAGGAGTGACACCGGCGGCCGGAGCGGCGGTCTTCAGGGGCGTGGCTGCAGCGACGCGGTAGGTGCGGCGTGCCGATCGCCGCAGGTTCCACGGGACCGAACGGTGCTGCGCGAGGTACTGCGCCAGCGTGAAGTCCTGCGCGGCCCGCTGTATGAACCACTGCTCGGTGCGGTTGACCTGCGTTTTCAGAATGACGGGCGTCAGGCCCCGCAGGGCCAGTGCAACCAGCGTCTCATCTGACGTCTGTGGGTGTCGGGCGGCCAGTGCCTGCGCGGCTGGCCCCAGGGTGGCCAGCAGGTCGAGTTGCCCGGTGGCCAGCCGGTCCGGGCTGCTCTCCGCGAACTCCAGCAGACTGAGAATTTCGGGCGGGCACTGCGGGTGAAGGCGGGCCTGGGCGCACACCCGTGGGTCGCTGTCAGTGGCCAGCAGACTCAGCCGCTGTGGGCTGGTCGTCGGCAGCGCCGCCTCCTCCAGAAGGGTCGGGGTCGCCATGCTCAGGGAGCGCTCTTCTGGGCGTACTCGACGACAATCTCGACGCGTTCGTTGCGGGGGTCGAATTTCACGCCGGCGTAGGAGGTCTGCCCGCCGCGCGCGGCAATGGCCAGCCGGTTGGGACTGATGCCGCCGCGCAGGTAGAAGGCCTCGGCGACGGCGCTGGCCCGCGCGGCCGACAGGTCCCAGCGTTCCGGCGTGCTGGGTTTGGACGTCTGGGTGTGGCCCTCGATGCGCACGCGTTTCCAGTTGACCTGCTCGGCCCGCAGCACGCGCGCGAACGCCACCAGCGCCGCCTGCCCGGCCGGGCTGAGTTTCGCGGTGTTGCCCTGGAACATGCCCTGCGAGCGGAACACCCAGCGCTGCGCGCCCGGCGGGTCGTTGCGCTGCGCGGGCGACAGCAGCAGCGGGCGCACGTCCAGCGGCGCGGCCCGGACGGCCTGCACGACCTTCTCCTGGGCGTTGCGGTACCGCACCTGTTCCCACCCGGCCTGCCCGACGGCCAGGATGCCGCCCAGGAAGAAGATCAGCACGAACACCAGGTTCAGGGTCAGGTCACTGAAGGCGATGTAGGGGTTGGTGTCGGCCTGTAATCGGGAGGTCACGGTCAGTCTCCGCTGACGGGCGCGCGGCCCAGCGTGCGCGTCAACTGCTCGAAGTTGCTGTCCAGGCGGGCGGCGTAGTTGCTCTGCTCGGTCTGGAAGACCTCTCCGGCCTTCTCGAACTTCCCGCTGGCGCGGCTCAGGGCGTCCCCGACGGTACTGACCCGTTCGAGCAGACGGGTGGTCTCGGTGGTGACGGTCTCCTGAAGGCGCGTGATGCTGGTCGCCTGGGCGCTGAGCTGCCCCGTGATCTCGTGGCTGCTGCTGCGCAGCGACGTGGCCGCGCCTTCCTGCGCCTGCACCAGGTCACTGACACCCTGGTTCAGTCCGGCCGTGAGTTGACGCACGGAGTCGTCCATGCTGCCGAACACCGTCTCGATCTGCGTGCTGGTGGCGGCCAGTTGCGTCAGGCTCTGGCCCAGCGTGTCGCCGGCCTGCTCCAGCACGGTTTCCAGTTGCCCGGCCACCTCCTGAAGGCGTTTGTGGATGTCCTGGAAGCTGTTCCCGGCGTCGCGCAGGTAACGGCCCATGCGTTCCATCTGGGAGGTGATCGCCCTGGGGAAGGTCGCGGGGACCAGTTCGGCGTGCACGAACCCGGTCAGTTGATCCTGGAAGGCTTCCTGCGTGCGGGACGCCAGGGTGTACACGATCCCGGTCCCCAGGCTCAGCAGGATGCCCCACAGGCTCGCGCCGAACGCGCCCTGCATGACACTCATGGTGTTCCCCAGCGCGTTCGCCAGTTCACCCGGCTCGGTGGCCCGCGCGGCGTTGCGGATCGGGCCGCTCAGGCTGCTGATCGATCCGGCCAGCCCGAACACCGTGCCCAGCAGTCCGGCCAGCATCAGCAGGTTGGGAATGTTGCGGGCGGCGGCGAGGTCCGCCTGACTGACCGTCACGACCGCCGCAGACGCGGCCTGCACGTCCGGTGTGGCCAGTCCGCGCGCGCGGGTCACGGCCACGACCGCCTGCCGCACCGCGCTGCCCGCCGGGAAGTCCTTCACGGCGGCCAGGGCGTCCTCGGCGACCTCGTCGGATTCGGGTGGGTCCTCGTTGTCCAGCGCCACGCTGATCTTCTGCCGCACCAGGTTCAGGCGGATCAGTTCGGCCCGGCGGGTGCTGGCGGCGCGGTTCAGTGCACGGGCGAAATACGCCAGCATGGGCAGCATGAACACCACCAGGGTGAACCATCCTTCCGGGCGTAACTTGAACAGAACGTCGATCAGTTCCACGGCTCAGACTCCCAGCGGGCTGTACGGCCGGCCGAAGGGGTGGTTCTCGCCTTCCGGGTGGTAACTGCACAGCAGACCGTTCTGGATGACTTCCTCGCGCGTGGCGCCGACGGGACCGCCACACACCTGACAGTAGAACCCGTCTTCCGGTGCACTCAGGCCGCGTGGCAGCGATTCGCCCTTGTTCATGTACAGACCGTTGATCATGTTGGTGTCGGGCGGGAAGGTTTCCAGCAGTGCCTGCCGCAGGCCGTCGTCGGCGGTCAGGTGCCGCATCAGCGCGGCGCGGGCCGTTGCGTCGTTCCAGTCCTCGACTGCGCGTGCCTGCCCCTGCTTGAGCTGCTGGTGCAGCCATTTCACGTAGGCCTTGCGGCCCTCGGCCTGCGAGTCGGCCGTACCGACGATGTGCTTCATGCGGGCCGTGATCTCGCTGTGCATCAGTGAGGAAGCGTTCGTGAGACTCAGGGGCGGCCTGGAGCTGTCCTTCGACTCGAACGCGAGCTTGCGGGCGGCCTTCCCGAACTTGCCGGGCAGGCGGCGCACCCGGCGTTCGGGTTCGTCGGCCTCGCCGGGCTGCATGGGCCAGTCCATGACGAGGTGCCCGGCTTCCAGGCGGGTCACGCCGTGCAGCGCCGACAGGAAGACCAGTTGCTCGGCGTCCTCGAGCTGGCTGATCTCGCGGTCGTTGATGGGCGTCCAGTCGATGTCGCTGCGCTTGCGGGTGAAGTAGTTGCTGAAGCGCTTGGGCTGGCTGAAGGACAGGGTGCGCACGTCGTCCGCGCCGCGCAGCGCGAAGCGGTACCACTCCTCGAGCATGACCACGCGGTACGGGTCGACTCCCGTGACTTCCTTGGCGGCCGGCGCCTTGTTCACCCAGGGCTGCACGGAACGGCGGAACTCGTCGGTCATGTTCATCCCGACCAGCAGCTTGCGCCGGGGCAGCGGGCTCATGGGGTCCACCTGTCCGAGCGGCTGGTTCAGCTGCAGGAACAGTTGCGCCTGCGTGGCGGCGTGCATGGCCTGACTGTTCGGGTCGAAGCTGGGGCTGCGCTGATCGTACAGGCGTTTCACGACGTCCTTACCGCCGCTGCGCAGCGACGCCTCGAAGGGTTCGAGCGCCATCTGCTCGAGCGCGTTCAGCTGCGCCCGCTCGAAGTTGTCCTGCCCGATGGCCCAGGGTCCCAGCAGCCAGTCCGGGTCGTTCACGCCGGGCATGACGCCGCGCGTCAGGGCCTGCCACGACTGGATCAGGCGCGAGGCGTGCGTTTCCTTGCCGCGCTCGTCGGTCGCGAGTTCCTCTTCCTTGTCGACGGTGCCGTGCGGGGACGGCTCGAACAGCGACAGGCCGTTCACGTTGGGCGTGTCGTTCTCCAGTTTCGCGCGCGCCTCACGCCAGCGGTCCGCCTGGTTGGTCAGGCGCTTACGCAGGCTCATCAGGCGGCGGGCGATCTTCTGCGTCTCCTCGTCGATCAGGGTCAGGGCGCCGGGCTCGGCTTTCTGGCCGCTGCCACGGTCCTGCAGGGCCTCGCGGATCTTCTGGTTCACGCGGGATTTCAGTTCGTCGTCCAGCGCGCGGCTCAGGGCGGGCAGCAGCTGCTTGCTGGCCTTGCCCTTCAGGAAGAACATGCCCAGCAGGGTGTTCGTGCGGATCGCGTCCAGCTGGTCGAGGACGCCGTTGGCGGCGCCGGTCTTGCCCTCGCCGGGCTCCCAGCCGCGCAGTTCGCCCACGCGGGGCTGCGCGGCCTGCATGATTTCCAGCAGCACGTTCGGGCCGCTGTCGTAGTCCAGCAGGCGCGAACCGACCATGCCGCGCACGTTCCCCATGATGCTGTCGGCCGCGCGGCGTCGGTTGTCGGTCACGGTCTCATGAACCAGTCCGCGCAGCCCGTCGCCGCGTTCCTTCCCGAAGGCGGCTCGCAGTTCGTCCAGGGCGCGGCGGGCCGCTTCGGGCTTGCCGGTGCGCACGGCGCGCATGATCTCGTTCTTCTTGGCGTCCAGGCTGGCGCGGATGCTGGCGCCGGATCCGTCCAGCAGCAGCGTCTCGGTCAGCGCCGGGATGGTCAGGCCCAGCGCGTCGAGGTCGTCACTGACGTTCCCCTCGTACTTACGGTCCTTCCAGCGGTCCACGGCGTGCACCAGCGTGCGGTACTTCAGGGCCTCCAGGATGCGGCGCATCGGGTACTCGATGGTCGACAGGCCGAACGTCGAGAACGCGAAGGCGCGGCCCTGCTGCACCGTGACCGGCCCGGCGTTCACCATGTACGCCATCGGGTCGGTTTCCGGCACGAACACGTTCAGGAACATGCGGTCCGCGATGGCGTTCGACAGGCGGGCCAGGTCGTTACCTTCCGTGCTGCTGGGGCGCAGCAGGTACACCAGGTCGTACGGCATGGCGTCGTTCGGCAGCACCTGGGTTCCCTCGGGCTTGTCCGGGAACTTGATGCTCCTGTAGCGCTCGGTATCGGTGTGCAGGTGGTACTGGTTCAGTTCGGCCAGCGCGTGGTACGCGTTGGTCTTCCAGATTTCCGCGTCGGGTTTCTGCGCGATGCCCAGGTCCGGGTGCGGCAGCGTGAACATGCCCAGCGTCTTTTCCTCGTCGTCGAGGATGGTGCGCAGCAGGATGCCCATGTCGCTGGCGGTGCCGCTGCACGTGCCGCCGCACAGGGTGCCGACCACGATCACGCGCACACCCGTCTGGCCGCTCGCGGCGTTCACGGCGAACTGCACGTTCGATTCCAGCCCGGCATTGTTGGCGTTCAGCGCGGATTTCGCCTGCGCCTCGGTCAGGCTGCGCAGGCGCGCGACCCGCTGCGAGATGGCGTTTTTCATCTCGTTGTAGTTCGGCGGGTACAGCAGCGCCAGTCGGCCCACCATGCGGATGTGTCCCGCGCCGGAGTCGATGCTCTGCGCCGGCAGCTGCTTGAGGGTCTCCAGGTCCGCCCAGGTCCGCAGGGCGATGCTGCTGTCGTACAGTTCCGGACGCTCGATCATGTCCCGCCAGGAGGTGGCCGGAACGCCCAGCGTCTTGAAGTCGTCGGTCCCGTTGAAGCGGTTGGGTTTGGCCACATCGGTCTCGACGGCCAGGAATTCCACCCAGGGGGCGCGGCCCAGACCGCCGACCTCCCAGTCGATGCGGTCGGCCAGGGCTTCGAGGATTTCCGTGCCGGTGCTGCCCAGTCCGATGACCAGGGTCTTGAAAACTCTCATGCTGTTTGCCATTTAGCGTTCCACTCCCATGCGGGTAAAGACGGCCGAGACGAGCAGCGTGAGCAGCAGGAACGTCACGCTGACGGCGACCATGTACATCAGGTCCGCCGGTTTGAACAGGAAGTACGCGGCGCAGCCCAGGCCCACGGCCAGCAGGATCAGCGACAGGCTCATCCCCTGACGGGCCGAGGCGACCGGCGTGCGGCCCCCCGCGCCGAACAGAATGTGGGCCAGTCCCACGGCCACGCCGTACCACAGCAGCATCGTCACGGCGACCGTGATCCAGAAGTTCACCTGCGTGAAGAGCGGCACGACCGGCCCGAAGAAGGTTGCTAGGTTCATCAGTTTTCTCCATCCAGCGACATCACGACGCTGCGAGTGATTTCCTTGGGAACGCCGCCGGGACCTCGGACCTCGCCCGTGAATTCCAGTGGTGCGTCCGGCGTTTCCGGGCGCAGCGTGACGGTGGCGCTGTCTCCCGCCACGACCCGCCCGCCCACGCTGCTCAGGCGGATGTCGTCGTGCACGCCGCGCACGCGGTAGTCCTTACCGATCCGCGTGATCTGCGCGACGGGCACGGGCGGCAGGCCCGCGACCGGCACGACCGGCATGTCGTCCTCGGCGGCGTACCCGGCCCCGGCGATCACGCAGAAGGGCCGCCCGGCGGGCATGTCGCGCACACTGAAGCTGGAATCGCCCACGCGTACCGAGCCGCGCCCGCCCCCCGCGCCGCCCCCACCGATCAGTTTCCATACGGCGAACCCGGCGCCACCCAGAACCAGCAGCGCGACCAGCAGGCCCGCCGGGTTGGGGCCGCCCTTTCCGCCATCCGTCCCGGTCTGCTTGGGCGCGTTCGTGCGCTGCTCGGTGCGCGTGCCGCCTGCCAGGGGCGCCGAGGTGAATGTCCTGGGAACGAACACCACGGCCTGCATCTGCCCCTGAATCTGCCGGGACGGGGTGCTGACCACGTACGGGAGGTTCAGGGTCGCGCCGTCCTGCGTGCCGCTCACGCGGGTCCAGTTGCCCAGCAGTTCCTGGTATTCGGGGGCGTTGGTGCCCATCACGCGGATTCCGGCCGCGCCCACGCTGGCCGCCGTGTTCGTCAGCAGGATCAGGACCGTGCCGGGCGCGTCGCTGAACTCGCGGGTCAGGGTCACGGCGGCGCGCTCCGTGTCGTGCCCGCCCACGCTGCCCACGGCGGGTGTGGTCGGCCACAGGTTGGCCGTGCGTTCCAGGTCGGCCTGTGCGTCGTTCCCGATGACCTGCGTCAGGCCCGCCGGGTTGCGGTACTCCCAGGTGTCCATCTCCCAGGCGCGCGCCGTGACCTGATCGCCCTGCACGGCCACCTTCTGCACGAACTGCGTGGCCAGTTCACGGGCCGCCTGCGCGCCCAGGGGATCGGCCTTGTAATGCCCGGTGCTGAAGGCAATGACCCAGTTCACCTGCGAGCGGTCCAGGTCGCCGCCTGCCGTGGTGACGGCCTCCTGAACCTGTTGCAACAGACGTTCGGCTCCGGGCGTGACGCTGCTGCGGTCCAGTTCCGCCTTCCCGGTTTCCTGGGCGGACGCGCTGACCAGCAGGGCCGCCGACAGCGCGGCGACGCGCAGCGCTTTCACGGGAGCCTCCCGGCGAGACGAACGGAATTAGAAGTGTGTGCCCACATGAAGCGGAGTATGGACTGCAAAACGCGAGCGTGTTGCCTCATTTGAGGAAAATGCCCGATTCATACAAGTTCGCCCCCTCTTCTTTGTGAATAACTGCATGAACACCCATCCGAAAGATGAGAAATCTCTCAGTGTTCTTGTCGTGTGCCCCGGACACGGGACGGCGCCGCCACGAGCCGCCACGCCCCGCCACGAGCCGCCACGCCCCGCCGCGAGCTGCCACGCCCCGCCACGACAACGGCCCGGCAGAAGTCACGCCTGCCGGGCGGTCATCAGAGCGGGGAGTGCCTATCAGTGTTCGATGTATTCGGCCCAGTGGAAGGTGGCGGTCTGGCCGCGCCCGCTCAGGTCCTGGCAGGTGAGGGCGAGGAAGGTGCCGGTGAAGCTGAGGCCGCCGCAGTGTTCGTCGCTGAGCAGGCCGGCGCTGAACGGTTCGCCGATGGCCTGCCACGTCTCGCCGTCCGTGCTGTGGCGGAAGCGGAAGGTGGGGCCGTCGTACTGCACTTCGAGGTGGATGGGGCCGTCGCCGGTGCTCACGTCCTGCGGGAGGTGTTCGCGGTACAGGCCGTTCTCGCAGCTCGTGATGTTCAGGGAACGCCCGGCCGCCTCGTCGTGGCTGACGCGCAGGTACACCCAGTTGCGGGAGTCGTAGTAGGCGCTCAGGCCTGCCATCTGCTGGAAGTCCTCGGGGGCGAAGTCCAGGCTGGTGCGCAGGCGGGCGTGCAGGCTCTGCAGGCGGCGGCCGACCAGGGACACGCGGTGGCGGCTCATCAGAGACTCCGCGCCGCGCAGGCGCAGGCCGCCCCCCTCTGCCAGGGACACGCCGAGAACCCCGGGTGGGGCGCGCAGCGTCATCCATTCCGGACGCAACTGCGGGCCGCTGAAGTCGTCGCGGGCGGGCACGTCGGGCCAGGGGTGGGGAGGCAGGGCGGGCAGCGGCGGGTGCTCGGCGGGGTGGTGGCCGCCCTGCGCGAGGGTCGGCCAGTCCCCCTCGGGCCACTTCAGCGCCTGGAGGGCCGTCTCGCGGCCCAGGGGGCATTCGCCGTGGGTGGTCAGGGGCCGGCCGCACAGGTGCGCCATGATCCACTGGCCGTCCGGGGTGTCGGTCAGGCTGGCGTGCCCGGACTTCTGGATGGGCAGGTGCGGGGCGTCCAGCGCGGTGATCAGCGGGTTCTGCGGGTGGACCTCGTACGGGCCGTGCAGGCGGCGGGAGCGGGCCAGGGTCACGGCGTGCTCCCAGCTGGTGCCGCCCTCGGCGGTCAGCAGGTAGTACCAGCCGTCCTTGCGGTACACGTGCGGACCTTCCGTCACTTTCAGGTCCGTGCCGGTGAAGATGATCTCGCGCGGGCCGACCAGTCGCTTCTGGGCGGGGCTGTACTCCTGCAGCACGATGCCCGCGAAGGGGTTACGGCCGGGGCGGTGGTCCCAGACCATGTTCAGGAACCATTTCTTTCCATCTTCATCGTGGAAGAGGCTGGGGTCGAAGCCGCTGGAGTTCAGGTACACCGGGTCGGACCAGGGGCCGTCGATGTCCGGCGCGGTCGTCAGGTAGTTGTGGCTGTCCTTGAAGACCTCGTTGATGCCCCAGGATTTCACGTCGGTGTAGATCAGGTGGAACTGCTCGCCGTCGTGGCTCAGGCACGGCGCCCAGATGCCGCCGGAGTCGGCGTTGCCGCGCATGTCCAGCTGCGTCAGGCGGTCCAGCGGGCGGGCCGCGAGCCGCCAGTGCACCAGGTCCCGCGAGTGGTAGATCGCCACGCCCGGGTACCACTGGAAGGTGCTGGTCGCCAGGTAGTAGTCGGTCCCGACGCGCAGGATGCTCGGGTCCGGGTGGAAGCCCGGCAGGACGGGGTTGGTGACGGTGACGGTCTCGCGGGTGGGGGGCTGGGCGGTCATGCGTTCACTTCCGCGTGCGTGCGGGCCAGGAAGTCCGCGTACCAGCGGCCCGAGGCTTTCACGGTGCGGGCCTGCGTGCCGAAGTCCACGTGCACGATCCCGAACCGTTTCTCGTACCCCTCGGCCCACTCGAAGTTGTCCATCAGGGACCACGCGAAGTACCCGCCGACCTTCGCGCCGCCGTCCAGGGCAGGTTGCAGGGCCGCGACGTGCATCTGGAAGTAGCGGGTGCGGGCCTCGTCGTTCACCGTGCCGTCCGTCTCGACGGTGTCCGGGTACGTCGCGCCGTTCTCCGTGACGTAGACGGCGGGCGGGTCGTAGTCGCGCTGCACGCGCAGCAGCAGGTCCGTCAGGCTGTGCGGGGCGACCTCCCAGTCGAAGCCCGTGTACTCGCTGCCTTCCGGGCGCACCTGCCGGGAGTGCAGCCAGCCGTCGCCCGGCGCGTCCTCGACGACCGCGCGGGAGTACATGTTCACGCCCAGGAAATCGGTGGGGGCGCCCATCAGTTCCGTGTCGCCCGGCAACGCCAGCCCCTGCGCGTGCGGGCTGGCGTCGCCCAGCAGGTCCAGGATGTCCTGCGGGTAGCCGCGCCCGTACACGGGGTCCAGGTACCAGCGGTTCTGGAAGCCGTCCTGACGGCGGGTCGCGGCGCGGTCGGCGGGCGTGTCGGTGGCCGGGTAGCCCTCGTACAGGTTCAGGGTGATGCCCACCTGCGCGCCCGGCGCGTGCGCCCGCACGGCCTGCACGGCCAGCCCGTGCCCGACGAGCAGGTGGTGCGCCGCCGCGTAACTCCGGGCGAGGTCCGTGTGCCCCGGCGCGTGAATGCCGATCCCGTACCCCAGGAACGCCGCGCACCACGGCTCGTTGATGGTGATGAAGTGCCGCACGCGGTCGCCCAGTCCGGCCGCCACGATGCCCGCGTACTCCCCGAAGGCGTGCGCGGTGTCACGGCTGGCCCAGCCGCCCGTATCCTGAAGGGCCTGCGGCAGGTCCCAGTGGTACAGCGTGAGCCACGGCGTCACGCCGCGCGCGAGCAGGCCATCGACCAGCCGCGAGTAGAAGTCCAGGCCCTTCGGGTTGACCGCTCCGCGCCCGGTGGGCTGCACGCGCGGCCACGCCACGCTGAAGCGGTAGGCGTTCACGCCCAGACTGGCGATCAGGTCCAGGTCCGCTTCCAGGCGGTGGTAGTGGTCGCAGGCGACGTCGCCGGTATCGCCTCCCTTCACGCGGCCCGGCGTGTGAGAGAACGTGTCCCAGATGCTCGGGCCGCGCCCGTCCTCGCGGGCGGCGCCCTCGACCTGGTACGCGGCGGTCGCCACGCCCCACGTGAAACGCGGCGGGAAGCGGCGGGGGTCCGGCCGGGCGGTCAGGCTCTCGGGCGGCAGGGTGACGGGACTGAACTCTGAATGGGCGGGTGGGTGGGTCATGGTTGCTCCGGGGCAGGCAGGGGAGAGGCTTTCAGGACGAGGCGCGTGAAACTCAGGGGCGGCAGGGTCACGGGGCCGCGCACATCCAGCGGGCGGGGGGGGCGGTCGGCGTTCACGTCGGCGTCCGTGATGGTCTTCGCGCCGATCACGGCGTAACCGGGCAGGCGGACGGTCAGGGGCGTGGGCGTGTCGGCGGTGTTCAGCGCGAACACGGTCAGCTGCGTGCCGCCGATGGGCTGCGCGCCGTGCACCCACACGGCCGGGTCGTCGCTGCGCAGGTCCAGCGTCAGGCCGCGGTAGTGCGCGAGTTCGCGGAAGGCGGCGTACCCGAAGCGCGGGAAGCCCGCGTCGTCGATCAGGCCGTGGTTGCCGGTCGCCATCAGCGAGAAGTACGGGTTGAACACGGCCCCGCCCTCCGAGAGGCGCAGCGCCGCCCCGGCCGCCCACAGGCCTCCCACGGCGTCCGACAGGTGCGTGCTGCGGTCGCTGCGCCAGGACTGCGCGTACTCGGTCACGCCCTGCGCCAGCGGCCGCCCCTGCGCGTGCGGATTGCTGGCCGGGTCGGCCCACAGCGCCTCCACGCGCGCCAGGGTGCTCCCGGCCCGCTCGATGCTGGCGAGCGCCTGGGCGGCCGTGCCGTCGCCGTTACCGGGGTACAGGTGCCAGGTGATCAGGTCGAAGGCGTCCCCGCAGGTCTGAATGACCGCGTCCAGGAACGCCCCCGGGTTGCTGACGGCGGGACCGGCGATGCGGGCCTGCGGGTCCACACCCAGGATCGCGGCGCGCTGGGCGCGGGCCACGCCGCAGTACCGTTCGGGCGTCCAGCTGGGGTCGCCGCGGTTGGTGGCGTACAGGTCCGGTTCGTTCCCGATCTCCCAGTACGTGACCTTCAGGCCCAGGTCGCGGGCCAGGCGCACGAGGTCGGCGGCGTCCTGCGGGGTGTTCCTGGCCTCGGCGCCGCCCTGGTTGCCGCCGGGGCGACTGAACACGCGGGTCTGGATCATCAGGGTCGGCTGGCCCAGCAGCGTCCAGTTGCTCTTCAGGGTCTGGAGGGCCGCTGGCGTGCGGTTCTGCTCGTCACCGATGTTCCCGCCGGGCCAGCGCACCCCGGCCGTGTTCAGGGCGCGCAGGGTGGGCAGGTGCTCCACGACCGGCATCCAGTTCCCGAGGTTGAAGGCGCTGACGCTCTCCGGGCGGATCGGGCGGGGCGCGGCCGGGCCGGGCGTGACGGTCGCCGCGCCCGCCGCCGTGGCGGTCAGCAGTGCGAGCAGGAGCGGACAGGAGGGCCGCATCAGTCCTTGACAGCCCCGCTCGTCAGGCCCGAGATCACCTGACGGCTGGCGAACAGGAAGATGACCAGCAGCGGAATGACGGTCAGGACGACCATCATCAGGGTCGCGCCCCAGTCGGCGTTCACGTTCGTGGCGCCGCCCGTGATGCGCCGCAGCGACAGCGGCAGCGTCATGGTGGGGTCCTCGCTGAGTTTCATGATCAGCGCTCCCTTGAAGTTGTTCCACGAACCCACGAACGTCACGACGCCCAGCGTCGCCAGGATCGGCCGGATCAGCGGCAGCACCACCCGCGTGAAGATCCCGAACTCGGTCGCGCCGTCCAGCCGGGCCGCCTCGATCAGCGTGCGCGGCAGGGCCGCCATGATGTACTGCCGCATCAGGAAGATCCCGAAGGCGTTCGCCATGCCCGGCACCCACAGCGTGCGCGGCTTGCCGATCCACTGCAGCACGTTGTTCATGACCAGGAAGCTGGGAATGTCCATGACCAGCGGCGGAATCAGCATGGTCAGCAGGATGAACGTGAACATGGCCCGCTTGCCCCGGAAGTCGTACATCGCGAACGCGAAGCCCGCCAGCGAGCAGAAGAACAGCGTGGTCGCGGTGGCCAGCAGCGCGATGTACAGCGAATTCCAGAACTGCCGCAGCGCGAAGCCATCGGTGGCGTCCATCATCTTCCCGAAGTTCTCGGCGATGGCCGACCCGAACCACAGGTGCGGCGGCACCGCGAAGATCTGATCGCTGGGCAGCGTCGCCCACACGAACATCAGGTAGAACGGCACGACCGACAGGAAGCACGCCAGGGCCACGAACAGGCCCATCAGGATCCGGCCCGGCGAGCGCCACGCGCGGCGCGGCGTGCGGGGACTGGGGGCGGGCACGGCGGCCCGCAGGGGTTTACTGGTCATGGTTCGCGGCCTCCGTCACGGGAGAAGAGGTAGTTGTTCACCATGCTCAGCGCGAAGATCGCCAGGAACAGCAGCCAGCTCATGGCCGAGGCGTACCCCATGTCCAGGTCGCGGAACGCGGTGTTGAAGATGTGCATGGCGCTCGTCAGGCCCGCGCCGCCGCTGCCGCCGCCCTGGCCGACCATGATGAACGGCTCCTCGAACAGCTGCATGTTGCCCACGATGGTCAGCGTGAACGCGTAGAACATCATGGGTCGCAGCAGCGGCAGCGTGATGAACCAGAACTTCTGCCAGGCGCTGGCGCCGTCCACGGTGGCGGCCTCGTACACGTCCTCGCTGATGGCCTGCAGGCCCGACAGGTACAGGATCACGTTCCAGCCCACGTACCGCCAGAACACGACCGCCCCGACCGAGTACGGCACGAGTTCCGGCACGGCCAGCCAGCGCACCGGCCCCAGGCCCAGTTGCGCCAGCAGGTAGTTCAGCAGGCCCAGGTTCTCGGAGTACAGCATGCCGAACACGATGGTGATCGCCACGGCGTTCGTGATGTACGGCAGGAACAGCACGGTGCTGACGCCCGTCTGCCAGCGCCGCAGGAACTGATGAATCACGAACGCCAGCGGCAGCGCCACGAGGTGCTGCGGCACGCCCGAGAGCAGCCCGATCCACACGGTGTTCTTCAGCGCCACCCAGAACTGGTCCCGGGCGCCCAGCGCCAGCGCGAAGTTCTCCCAGCCCACGAACCGCCAGTTGCCCAGGCCGTCCAGGGGATTCCACAGGTGAAAGGCCAGGAACAGACTGAAGCCCAGCGGGAACAGGCTGAACACGAGAAACAGGATGAAAAAGGGACTGGTGAACAGGTACGGCGCCAGCCGCTGCTGCGCGCGGGCGTAACTCCAGCGCGGCCGGGCCGGTCGGGACGGACTGAAACGGTCAGACATACGGAACTTCCTCTGCGTGAACTTCCTGCGGGGGCGGGTGGGGACGGCTCTGCGGCGCACCCGGACGGAGCGGCCAGACGGAGGAGGGGGGTGGCCCCGCCGCCTTCCCGCCGGGCGGGAAGTGGCCGGGTCACCCCCGGGACCTGGCTCAGCGGGCGCGGCGCGCGATCTGGGCGCGGGCGTCCGCGAGCGCCTGCTTGACGTCCTTGCCCTGTTCGAGCACGTTGGTCAGTTCGGTCTGCACGATCTGCTCGGCGACCGAGTCGTACCGGTTCACGTCGATGGGCTGGGTCCTGGCGGCCGCGTCACGCCACAGGATGCGGGCCTTCTGGCCGCCCAGGAACGGCACGGCCTCGCTGAACGCCTTGTCCTTCTGCGCGGTCAGCAGCGCCGGGAACGCGCCGTTGTCCTTGAACGCCGTGATCTGCGAGGTCTGGTTCAGGGTCATGAACTTGATGAACTCCCAGGCCCACTGCTTGTTCGCGGCCCGGCTGGGAATGGCGTAGAAGCTGCCGCCCCACGACGCGAAGCCTTTTTCCGGGAGGTTCTGCACGCGCCACAGGCCCTTGGTGTCGGGGGCCATCCAGTTCTGCAGGGCGCCCTGCAGCCACGCGCCGCTGAACTGCGTGGCGACCGTGCCTTTCTTGAAGGCGTCGTACCATTCGTTGCTCCACTCGCCGATCTTGGCGTCCAGTCCGGCGTCACGGACCTGCTTGGAGAGCGTGAAGGCGCGCACGAAACGGGCGTTGTCGGGGCCGACGAGCAGGTTGTTCTTGTCGTCGAAGTAGATGCCCTCGCCTTTCTTGAGGTTGGTGCGGATGATGACGTTGTTGATGCTGGCGGCCGTGTTGATCAGGGACGCGCCGGTCTTGGCCTTGATGGTCTTCCCGGCGGCGATGAAGCCTTCCCAGCTGCCGGTCATGCTGGCGGGGTTCACACCGGCCTTGTCGAGGATGTCCTTGCGGTAGAAGAAGGTGCCGGGGCCGATGTCGGTGGGCATGGCGATGAAGCGTTTGTCGGCGCTGGTGGCCTGCCCGATCGTGAACGGCGTGAACAGTTTCTTGTACTGCGCGGCGCTGTACGGCGCCTGGTTCAGGTCCTCGAGGCCGCGTCCCTCGGCGAACTTGCTGACGTAGCCGATCTCGATGGCCATCACGTCCGGCAGGCCCTGGCCGGTGGCGAGGGCGGTGGTCATGGCGTTGTGGTGATCGGCGAATTCCTGCGCCTGGAGTTTGATGGTGACGTTGGGATGCAGTTTGTTCCAGGCGGGAATGATGGCCTTGATGGCGCTGTCGAGGCTGGGGAAGGCCGCGACGGTCAGCGTGACCTTGTCCTGGGCGTGGGCGCTACCGAGCAGCAGGGCGGCGGCGAGGGTCAGGGCGGTTCGGTGCATGGGGGACCTCCAGGGTCGTGAGGGGGGCGAGGGGTGTGGGCGGCGGGAGTGGGTGGCGTCTGCACGTCGCGTCCGGGGGAACGGGATGAGCAGGCGCCGCCTCGCGGTGAGCGGCGGGGACCGGGCGCCGGGAGGAGCCCCCGGCGGGGTTCCCGGCTAGTAAGAATTGTTTACTTAATGGAACTTAACCATACCGGCGCGCGGTCCGTCAAGCGTCCCGGCGGCCGCACGTGTCCGGCGGGCAGGGGAGACGTGGGTGGTGCCGTCTGAGACGGATTCAATCGGCCTGAGCGGTCGCAGCGACCCCTGGCCGGGCAGCGCCCGGGCGGCCCACGCCATGCGCGCCAGCCGGAACGGTGCGGGATAGAAACGCCGTCCAGCGGCGACTGAACGCCCCGGCCCTCCCGCGTCTGCCGGCGGCGGCGGTCGGGGGTGCCCGGCTGCACTCATGTCTCTCAGGCTTGACGAACTGTGCGCGGCGTCCTACGCTGAACTTCGTCAGAAAGTTTTACTTAATCGACTGGCCGCGCCGCGCCGGAACCCCGCGTTCCTGCCTGCTGCGGCCTCCTCACCACGGGAAGCGACCACCTGCATGACCACCCACACCAGACCCGCCCGCGCCGGCGACCAGAGCTACCTCAAACGCCTCAACCGCTCCGCCATCCTCGAACTCGTCCGGCAGGAACCCGGCCTCAGCCGCGCCGAACTGGCCGCCCGCACCCACGTCACCAAGGTCACCGTCGGCACCGTCGTCCAGGAACTGCTCGACGAGGGCTGGCTGACCGAGGGCACCCTCCAGCACGGCGGGCTCGGCCGCCCCGGCCGCCCCGTCCACCTGAACGAGGACCGCCACGTCATCATCGGCGCGGACGTCGGCGTGCAGGGCCTGCGCGTCGTCGCGACCACCCTGACCGGCCGCGTCCTGACCCGGCACGTCCACGACGGCCCCACCGGCGACCCCGACACCGCCGCCGCCACCCTCGCCGCACTGATCACCGCCGCGCAGAACGACCCCGCCGCCCGCGACCGGCAACTGCTGGGCCTGGGCGTCGCCGTGCCCGGCCCCGTCTCGCAGCCCGGCCACCTGCTGCTGCTCGCCCCGAACCTCGGCTGGCGCGACGTGCCGTTCCTCGACCTGCTGAGCGCCCACCTGCCCGCCCTACCGGGCCTGACCCTGCTGGAGAACGAGGCGAACGCCGCCGCCTTCGCCGAGAGCTACCTGCGCGGCCGCGACGCGCCCGACATGCTGGCCTACCTGAGCCTGGGCAGCGGCATCGGCGCCGGACTGGTCGTCGGGACCCCCGAACCCCGGTTGCTGCGCGGCGCCGGACACCTCGCAGGCGAGATCGGGCACACCGTCCTGCAACCCGGCGGCCTGTACTGCCACTGCGGCAACCGCGGCTGCGCCGAGACACTCCTGAGCGGCTGGGCGATCCGCGCCGCGCTGGGCATCCCGCACGGCCCGCTGGTCGAGGCCGTGAACGCCCGCCTGGACGAACCCGAGGTGCAGGTCACGCTGCGGCGCGCCGGGGAGGCGCTGGGGCTGCTGCTCACCAACCTCAACCACACCCTGAACCCCAGCGAGATCGTCCTGGGCGGCCCCCTGACCCGCCTGGGCGGCCCGCTGATGCCCGCCGCGCTGGACTTCTTCCACGAGCACCAGCACCACCTGTACGCCACCGCGCCCCCCACCCGCGTGCAGGTCCGCACCGACTCGACCCTGCTCGCCGCGCGCGGCGTGGCCGCCCAGGTCCTGGCCCGCACCATCCGCAGCGCCGAGAGCGGAGTGGTCGCGTGAACGCCCCTGTCCACACACCCGCCCCTGCCCGCACGCCCGTCACCATCGGCGTGGACCTCGGCACCAGCGGCGTGAAGGTCGTCGCCATGACCGCCGCCGGACAGGTGCTCGCCGAGACCGACGCCAGTTACCCGCTGCTGACCCCGCAGCCCGGCTGGACCGAACAGCGCCCCCACGACTGGCTGGACGGCGTGCGCCGCGCCCTGCGCGACCTGAGCGCCCGGCTGGAAGCCCTGAACGCCGCGCCGGTCGCGCTGGGACTGGCCGGACAGATGCACGGCCTCGTCCCGCTGGACGCCAGCGGCGAGGTGCTGCGGCCCGCGCTGCTGTGGAACGACCAGCGCACCGGCGCGCAGGTCGAGGACATCGAACGCCGCGTGCCGCGCGCCGACCTGGTGGCCCGCACCGGCAACCGCGCCGTGACCGGCTTTCAACTTCCCAAGATCCTGTGGATGCGGGACCACGAACCGGACCTGCACGCCCGGCTGCGGCTGGCGCTGCTGCCCAAGGACTACCTGGGCTTCGTGCTGACCGGCGAGGCCGCCACCGAACCCTCCGACGCCAGCGGCGTGGGCGCCCTGAACCTCGCGCGCGGCGACTGGGACACCGACGTGCTGGGCGCGCTGGACCTGAGTGCTGGCCTGTTCCCGCCCGTGCAGCCCTCGGTCGCCGTGACCGGCCACTTGAGCCGCGAGTGGGCCGCGCAGCTGAACCTCCCGCCGGGCCTGCCGGTCGTGACGGGCGGCGGGGACAACGCCGCCGCCGGGATCGCACTGGGCCTGGGCGCCGCGCGCCCGCAGACCGGCAGCGTCAGCCTGGGCACGTCCGGCGTGATCTTCGCGCCGCAGAGCGAACCGCGCCCCGACCCGCAGGGCCGCGTGCACTGCTTCGCGCACGCCGACGGCGGCTTTCACCTGCTGGGCGTCACGCTGGCCGCCGCCGGAAGCCTGCACTGGCTGCACGCGAAACTCGCGCCGGACACGCCCATCGAAGTGCTGCTGGACGAGGCCGCGCAGGTGCCGCCCGGCGCGGACGGCGTGACGTTCCTGCCGTACCTCGCCGGGGAACGCAGCCCCCTGATGAACCCCGGCGCCCGCGCCACCTTCGCCGGACTGAGCCTCGCCCACGGACGCGGCCACCTCGTGCGGGCCGTGCTGGAAGGCGTGGCCGCCTCACTGGCCGACACGCAGGCTGTGATCCGCCCGCTCTCCAGCCTGACCGAACTGCTCTCCACCGGCGGCGGCGCCCGCAGCGACCTGTGGCTGGGCATGGTCAGCGCCGCCGTGAACCTCCCGGTCCGCCCGACCGGGGCGCGGCCCGGCGCGGCGCACGGCGCGGCCATCCTCGCCATGCCCGCCGCCGGACTGCACCCCGACCTGGGGGCTGCCATGCAGGCCATCCGGCCCGTGCCGGACGAGCCCGTCACCCCGCAGGACCTGGGCGGCGCGCCCCAGCGGTACGCGCAGCTGCGCTCCGTCCTCTACCCCTCACAGCAGAATTCAGAGGTATTGAGGGTATCCCCCGATCCCTCTGAATCGAGCGGACCGAGCACCTGAGAAAGACAGCGGTTGGAAGTGGAGTTGAAGGGCGTGCCCTTGGCCTTTCGGCGGAACTGAAAACCGCTGTCCCTTCCCGCCGAATCCGACCCTGCCTCTCCCGACGCCTCTGGCGACCCCACCCAAGGAGCACCCACATGACCGACTTCACGCCCACGCCCGCCGACCGGTTCACCTTTGGCCTCTGGACCGTCGGGAACACCGGCCGCGACCCATTCGGGGAACCCACCCGCGCGCCCCTGAGTGCCCCGTACATCGTGCAGAAACTCGCCGGGCTCGGCGCGTACGGCGTGAACCTGCACGACAACGACCTCGTGCCCATCGACGCCAGCGCCGCCGGGCGTGACCGCATCGTCGCGGAGTTCCGGGAGGCGCTGTCCGATCACGGGCTGGTCGTGCCGATGGCGACCACCAACCTGTTCAGCGACCCGGCCTTCAAGGACGGCGCGTTCACCAGCGCCGACGCCCACGTCCGCGCGTACGCCCTGCAGAAAACCATGCGCAGCATGGACCTCGGCGCGGAACTCGGCGCGCACACCTACGTCTTCTGGGGCGGCCGCGAGGGCACCGAGGTCGACGCGGGCGGCAAACTCCTGAGCGCCCTCGGCTGGTTCCGCGACAGCCTGAACTTCCTGGCCGAGTACAGCGAGTCGCAGGGCTACGGCTACCGCTTCGCGCTGGAACCCAAACCGAACGAACCGCGCGCCGACATCTTCCTGCCGACCGTCGGCAGCGCCCTGGGCTTCATCGGCACCCTGGACCGCCCGGAGCTGTTCGGCGTGAACCCCGAATTCGCGCACGAGACCATGGCCGGACTGAACTTCGCGCACGCGGTCGCCCAGGCGCTGGACGCCGGGAAGCTGTTCCACATCGACCTGAACGACCAGAAGATGAGCCGCTTCGATCAGGACCTGCGCTTCGGGTCCGAGAACCTCAAGGGCGCGTTCACGCTCGTCAAACTGCTCGAAGACAGCGGTTACGACGGCCCGCTGCACTTCGACGCGCACGCCCTGCGCACCGAGGACGAAGAGGGCGTGTGGGCCTTTGCGCGCGGCTGCATGCGCACCTACCTGATCCTGAAAGAAAAAGCCCGGCAGTTCAACGCCGACCCCGAGATTCAGGCGGCGCTGGCCGAGTACCACCGCGCCGACGATGAACTCGCCGCCCTGAGCCGCTTCACGCCCGGGAACGCCGCCGCGCTGAAAGACCGCACCTTCGACCGCGCCGCGCTGGGCCGCCGGGGCCTGGGCCTGGAACACCTGGACCAGCTGACCAACGACCTGCTGTTCGGCGTCCGCTGAAGTCCGTCCCCACTTCGCCCCGCACTCACCCTGCCCCGGAGGCCGCCCATGCGATCAGTCCACCCTGCCCTGAAGACCCTGTCGCTGCTGGCCCCGCTGACGCTCGGCCTGACCCTGGGCGCGGCCCGCGCGGGTGGCGGCGCGGCCCCGCCTGCCACGCCCACACCTGCCGCGCCCACCACCAACCCGGCGGCGGCGGTGCAACCGGCCCGGCCAGCCGCGAGCAACGTCAGCCTGCGCGCCCTGGCCGACGCGCGCGGCCTGCTGCTCGGCGCGGCCGTCAACCAGACGCTGTTCGACCCGGACGAGCCCGAGTACGCCCGCACCCTGAACCGGCACTTCAACGCGGTCGTCGCCGAGAACGCCATGAAATGGGCGGGCCTGCACAACAACCGGGAGGCCTTTGCATTCGGGTTCGCGGACGCCATCGTGAACACGGCCGTGAAGAACGGACAGACCGTGCGCGGCCACACCCTCGTCTGGCACGACAGCCTGCCCCCGTGGGTGTACACCATCCAGACCCGCGAGGAACTCCTGCGCGCCATGCAGGACCATGTCACGGGCGTCGTCACGCACTTCCGTGACCGCGTGCGCATCTGGGACGTGGTGAACGAGGCCGTCTCGGACGCGCCCGGCCACCCGCTGCGGCCCAGCCCGTTCCTGAACCTGATCGGCCCGGACTTCATCGACGAGGCGTTCCGCGCCGCGCACGCCGCCGACCCCGGCGCGAAACTGTACTACAACGATTACAACACCGACGGGCTGAACGGCAAGAGCGACGCCGTGTACGAACTCGTGCGCGGAATGCTCGCGCGCGGCGTGCCCATTCACGGCGTGGGATTCCAGGCGCACCTGAACACCGACTTCGACGTTAAGGGCGCGCAGGTGCAGGCCAACCTGCAACGCTTCCGCGACCTGGGCCTGGACGTGCAGCTGACCGAGGTGGACGTGCAGCTGCGCCCCGCCCGACCCGAACTTGGCGAACTGGCGCGGCAGGCGGCCGTGTACCGCGACCTGCTGCGCGCCTGCCTGAACGTGCGGTGTGCGGGTTTCGTGACCTGGGGCGTGACGGACTTCAACTCCTGGCGGGCCGGTGGGAAACCCCTGATCTTCGACGACGTGTACGACCCCAAACCCGCCTTCGCGGCGCTGGCACAGGAACTGGCCCGTTGACGGCGCGGGTCAGCGGCTGCGTTCCCCGGCGCGGACGGCGGCGCCCAGCACGTTCTGCGGCGGCGCGAGCGGGCAACTCCAGCGCGGGTCGTAATGGCAGCTGGGATGGTACGCGAAATTGAAGTCCAGTGTCAGGTGCCCCGCCCGCACCGAGCCCAGGTCGGCGCCCTTGGCGGTGTCCAGCAGGTACCGGCCGCCGCCGTAGGTCTCGTGGCCGCTGGTGGCGTCCCGGAACGGCACGAACACGCCGCCGCCGTACACGTCGATCCAGTACACGTCCAGCGCGCTGCCGGTCGTGCCGGGCAGCGGCAGGTTGACCCGCCCGATCCGCACGAGCGGCATGTCCTGCCCGGTCGAGGAGGCCACGGTCAGCTGCTCGGGCGGCAGGGTCGTGTCGACCGGCGCGTCGAACCTCAGGGCCGGGTCGTACGCCCACACGGGCAGCCCCGCGAAGGCCGCGCGCTCGTCGGCGGGCAGCGGGGACTGCGGGTGGTCGCGGAACAGCGCGTTCCGGCGCGCCTGCCAGTGGCGGTGCGCGGCCAGCGGGTCGCGCGGGCATTCCTCGCGCAGGTGGGCGTACAGGTCGTTCAGTTCGCGCCGCCAGTCGAGCAGGTCCAGCCAGGAGGCCGGTGGGGTAGGGTCGGTCATGCGGCCCAGCGTAGTCCGGTGCCTGCGCGGAGCGGCGCGGTCATGAAGATCACCGTAAGCGCCGCCCAGTAAGGCTTGGTACGCTGTGAGCCTGATGTCAGCCTGCCACCCTGCCCACCTTCCCCTGCCTGCCCTGACCGCCCGGAGCCTCGCGTGAGTGGCGGCCTCGTGGCCCTGCTCGACGACGTGGCCGCCATCGCCAAACTCGCGGCGGCGTCCATCGACGACATCGGCGCGGCCGCCAGCCGGGCCAGCGTGAAGGCGGTGGGCGTGGTCGTGGACGACACGGCCGTCACGCCCCGTTACGTCACGGGCTTCAGCCCGGACCGGGAACTGCCGATCATCTGGCGCATCGCGCGCGGCTCGCTGCGGAACAAGGTGGTGTTCATCCTTCCGGCGGCGCTGCTGCTCAGTCAGTTCCTGCCGTGGTCCCTGACGCCGCTGCTGATGGTCGGCGGCGCGTACCTGTGCTTCGAGGGTGCCGAGAAGGTCTACGAGGCACTCAGCGGCAAGGGGCACGGCGCGGACGAGGCCGCCGTGAACGTCAGCAGCGCCGAGCACGAGCAGAAGATGGTCTCCGGCGCGATCCGCACGGACTTCATCCTGTCGGCCGAGATCATGGCCATCTCACTGGCCGAGGTGGCCGACGAGCCGCTGCTGATGCGCGCCGTGATCCTGATCGTGGTCGCGCTGGTCATCACGGCGCTGGTGTACGGCGTGGTGGGCATCATCGTGAAGATGGACGACCTGGGCCTGCGCCTCGCGCGCAGCGGGTCCGGCGCAGCCCGCACGCTCGGGCGCGGCCTGGTCAGGGGCATGCCGGTCGTCATGTCCGTCCTCGCCACGGTCGGCACCGCCGCGATGCTGTGGGTGGGCGGCCACATCCTGATCGACGGCCTGGACAAACTGGGCGTGGGCGGCCCCGCGCACCTGCTGCACGACTGGGCGCTCGCCGCCGGGCACGCCCTGCCCGCCGTGGAGGGCCTGATCGAGTGGCTGGTCGAGACGCTCGGCTCGGCCGTGGTCGGCCTGGTGGCCGGCGGACTGATCGTGCTGATCATGCACCTGATCCCGCGCCGCGGCGGGAACGCTGCCCACTGACCCGCGTGGCGCGCATCACATTCCGCTGACGCAGCCCTGACGCTCCATTGACCTGAACGTCATCTGATGAGCAGGTATGAGAAAAACCCTGCTGACCGCCGCCCTGCTGCTCTCCGGCGTTGCCGCCGCCGCCGACCTGAAGGTCTACCCCTACGACGGAGCCAAGTTCCTGGCCGGTCAGCAGTTCGACCTGCGCGTGGAAGCCGAGAACGTCACGGACTTCAAGGACGCCACCGTCACCCTCGACGGTCGCGCCGTGGACGGCCTGACCCGCACCACCACCAAACCCACCAGCGTCGAATGGACCCTGCGCGGCCTGAGCGTCCCCGCCGGCACCCACGAACTGAAAGTCAACTTCACGGACGCCAGCGGCCCCAAAACCGCCGTGGCCCGCTGGTACGCCGTGCCCGCCACGGCCGGCAAGGCCAAGAAAGTCATCCTGTTCATCGGTGACGGCCTCGGCTGGAACACCGTGAACGCCGCGCAGATGGTCGCGCACCCCTTCAACCCCGCCAACGGCAACCCCACCGGGAAACTCGCCATGATGAGCGACCTCAGCTCCATGGCGAGCGTCACCACCTCCTCGTTCGACTCGGCCCTGGCCGACAGCGCCAACACCGCCAGCTCCATCGCCACCGGGCAGAAGATCATGGTCAACGCCCTGAACGTCTACCCCGACAACACCGCCGACACCCTGGACAACCCACGCGTGGAAACCATCACCGAGGTGCTGCGCCGCACCACCCGCGCCGGAGTGGGCATCGTGTCCAGCGCCTTCGGAGTGGACGCCACGCCCGCCGCGTTCGCCGCGCACACCCGCCGCCGCGGCGACTACCAGGCGATCGCCGACCAGTTCTTCCAGGGCAGCGTGAAACCCGACGTGCTGCTCGTCGGCGGCAGCCGCGACTTCATTCCCTCCACCGCGCCCGGCAGCCGCCGCAAGGACAGCACCGACTGGATCGCCGACAGCCAGAAACTCGGGTACACCTTCGTCAGCAGCGCCACCGAACTGAACGCCGCGAACACCGGCAAACTGTTCGGCCTGTTCAACATCGACAATATCCCCAGTTACCTCGACCGCGCGCAGTACAAGGGCGCCGAGACCCTCAAGGACTTCACGGACATGCCGTACCTGTGGGACCAGACCCGCAAGGCCGTCGAGACGCTCGACAAGAACCCGGACGGCTTCTTCCTGATGGTCGAGGCCGGCATGATTGACAAGTACGAGCACCCCCTGGACTGGCAGCGCGCCGTGTGGGACGTACTGGAACTCGACAGGGCCGTCGAGTGGGCCAAGGACTACGCCAAGAAGAACCCCGACACGCTGGTGCTCGTCACCGCCGACCACGCGCACTCCCTGAGCGTGTACGGCGGGTACGACGCCGCGCAGGGCCCCGGCAAACGCGAGGCGGTCGGCGTGTACGAGGCCGCCGGGTTCCCCACCTACGGCGACAAACGCGACGCGAACGGCCTGCCGCTGCCCGAAACGGCCCGCACGTACGCCGTGGGCTTCGCCGCCGTGCCCGACTACTGCGAGACCTACCTGGGCCGCCGGGTGTTCCTGGACCCCACCGTCAGCAACGGCAAGACCGGCGCTGAGGCCGGGTACGTCCCCAACCCCAAGATCTGTGAGGAAGGCAGCGTCCAGCGCACCGGGAACCTGCCCCCCAGCAGCAACCAGGGCGTGCACACCGCCGACCCCCTGCCGCTGTTCGCGTTCGGGGCGGGCGCCGAGAACTTCTTCGGCATGATGGACCAGACCGACATCTTCTTCAGCATCGCCCGCGCCATGGGCGTGGACGCCAGCAAGAAGTAACCCGCACCCTGAGCAGGGGGGCCTCCTGGACCGCGCGTCCGGGCGGCCCCCCTGCTCGGTCTGGCTGCGCGGCCTGTGAACTCCGGGCCTGACGGCCCGCTGACCGGAAGCTGACCGGAAGGCGCTCAACTGCGGGTATGAACCGCCGTTCCCTGATCCGCGCCCTGCTGGCCGCGCCGCTCGCTGCCTACGCGGGCGCGTTCGCGCAGAAGTCCGTGCCCAGCCTGAAGTTCAGCGAACTGTACGGCCGGGTGACCGTGCGGGGCGTGGAGTACTCCGAACGTATCCGCTCCCTGAAAGGGCAGACCGTGACCATGCAGGGCTTCATGGCGCCGCCCCTGAAACCCAGACTGGATTTCTTCGTGCTGACCCGCGAACCCATGAGCACCTGCCCGTTCTGCACGACCGCCGCCGACTGGCCCGCCGACATCGTGCTGGTCATCATGCCGGACGGCCGGGAACTGGAGCCCAGCACGCGCGGCCTGACCGTGACCGGGCGGCTGGACATCGGCGTGAAACGCGACGATCAGACGGGCTTCGTGAGCCTCGTGCGCCTGTACGCGGACCGGGTGACGACTGCGTGAGCGCCCAGGCGACCCACGCGGCCGGGCAACGGGTTCCCGCCGTCCACGCCACCGGCGCGGCCCAGCCGCTGCGCACGGTTGACCTGCGCGCCCAGCACGGCCCGGACGTCACACTGACCTACCCGGACCTGCACCTGCCGCCGGGGTCGGCGGTCGCGATCACCGGACCCAGCGGCACCGGGAAGACCACGCTGCTGCACCTGCTCGCGGGCCTGCTGCGGCCCTCGGCGGGGCAGGTGTGGTACGGGGACCTGAACCTGGCCGGGGCGGGCGAGTCCCGCCGGGACGCCTTCCGCCGCCGTCAGGTGGGGTACGTGTTCCAGGATTTTCACCTGATGCCGGGCCTGAGCGCCCTGGAGAACGTGGAACTGGGCCTGCGCGTGGCCGGGGCCGCCCACCCGCGCGAGACGGCCCGCGCCGCGCTGGACGCCGTGGACCTGGGTCACCGCCTGCGGCACACCCCGGCGCAACTCTCGACCGGTGAGCGGCAGCGCGTGGCGCTGGCCCGCGCGGCCGCGCACCGCCCGGCGCTGCTGCTGGTGGACGAACCGACAGCTCACCTGGACCCGGACCGCGCCGGGAGCGCCGTGGAGCTGCTGCTGAACCTGCGCGCTGCGCTGAACGCCACGCTGGTCGTCGTGACGCACGACCCGGACGTGGCCGCGCGCCTGCCGCAGGGCGTGCACCTGGGCCGCACGCCGCGCGCGGCCCCGGAGTCCATGTGAGGTGGCCGCTGGCCCTGTGGGTCGCGCTGCGTAACCTGCGGGCGCGGCTGGGGGCGCTGCTGCTGACCGCGCTGGCCGTGGCCCTGGCGACCGCGACGGCGCTGACCGTGCCGCTGGTGACCCGGCAGGTCGAGCGGGGCGCGCAGGAGGCCGCGCAGGTGTTCGACCTGCTGATCGCCGCGCCGGGCAGCGCCTCGCAGGCCCTGACGTCCAGCCTGTTCTACCTGGGCGCCCCGACCGGGAACGTGCCCGAACGCGTCCTGAATGAACTGCGGGCCATGCCGGGCACGCGGCGCGCCGTGCCGCTGGCGCTGGGGGACAACCACCTGGGCTTCCCGATTGTCGGGACGACCACCGCGTTCTTCGATCAGCGCCTGAAACCGGAGGCGCCACCGTACTTCCGGCTGGGCAGCGGGCAGCTGTTCGCGCGGCCGCTGGACGTGGTGGTCGGGGCACGCGCCGCGCGGCAGGGCGGCCTGACGCTCGGCAGCACCTTCCGCGGGTCGCACGGCCTGGAAGAACACCACGGGGAAGAGGAGGACAGTGACGAGCACGACGGCACCTACCGCGTGGTGGGGATCCTGGCGCCCACGGGCGGCCCGGTGGACGGCGCGCTCCTGACACCCATCGAGTCCGTCTGGCAGGCGCACGGGCAGACCACGCCCGGCGGGCGTGAGGTGACGGCCATCCTGTACTCGGCCGATCAGCTGGCCGGGATCTACGTGGCGGCGCAGCGCGTGAACGCCGGCAAGGACGCCATGGCGGTGTTTCCGGGGCAGGTGTTCGCGCAGTCCCGCGAGACGCTCTCGCAGGGGCAGGCGGCGTACGCTGGCCTGTCCCTGCTGGTGCTGGGCATCGCCGCGCTGACCGTGTGGCTGGGCGTGCACGCCTCCGCGCTGGAACGCCAGCGGTCCGTGGCGCTGCTGCGGGCGCTGGGCGCGGCGCGCGGCACGGTCTTCGGGCTGGTCCTGACCGAGACACTCCTGACCGTCGCGCTGGGCGTCGGGGCGGGCCTGCTGCTGTCGGTGCTGATCAGCGGCGTGGGCGGCACCCTGCTCGGCGACCGCCTGGGGTTCACGCTGCCCGCCCCGCAACTCACGTGGCCGCTGGCGGCCCGCGCCCTGGCCCTGATTCCGCTGGGGCTGCTGGCCGCGCTGCCGCCCGCCGTGAACGCCGCGCGCCTCAGCCCGCTGCGGCATCTGTAGCCCGCCCCCCTTGCTGCGGGGGGGGGACGTGACGAGTGCCTGACAATCGGCTGGCACACTCGGCGTCGATATGAAGAAGCTTCTGACCGTTGCCGCTGCGCTCGCCATGACCTCCGCTTCTGCCCAGGGTAGCGTGACGGGCGCAGGCGCGAGCTTCCCGTTCCCGCTGTACAGCAAGATGTTCGCCGAGTACAAGAAAGACACCGGCGTCACCGTCAACTACCAGAGCGTCGGCAGCGGCGCCGGACAGAAACAGATCACCGAACGCACCGTCGACTTCGCCGGCAGCGACAACCCCATGAGCGACGAATCCCTCAAGGCCGCTCCCGCCAAACTCCTTCACGTCCCCACCGCCATCGGCGCCGTCGTGCCGTCGTACAACCTCCCCGGCGTCACCACCCCCCTCAAGTTCACCGGCAAGGTCCTGGCTGACATCTACCTCGGGAAGATCAAGACCTGGAACGACAAGGCCATCGCCGCCCTGAACCCCGGCGTCAGCATTCCCCCGCTGCCCATCACGGTCGCGCGCCGCAGTGACGGGTCCGGCACGACGTTCGTGTTCAGCGACTACCTGAGCAAGGTCTCCTCCGAATGGAAGAGCAAGGTCGGTACGGGGAACAGCCTGCAGTGGCCGGTGGGGACGGGCGCCAAGGGGAACGACGGGGTGGCGGGCG
>NZ_BMQM01000038.1 GCF_014648115.1 Deinococcus seoulensis | reverse complement strand
GGTCATGGCCTGGAGTACCGCGACCGTCGCGGGCCTGCCCGTCGCGGACTTCATGGCGGCGCGGGGCCGCGCGTGGACGCCGGAGATCCGCGCGCAGATCGCGGCGGACACGCGCGGCGCGGCGGCGCAGATCATCAGCGGCAAACGCGCCACGTACTACGGGATCGGCGCGGCCCTGGCCCGCATCACCGAGCGGGTGCTGGGGGACCGGCGGGCCGTGCTGACCGTCAGCGCCCCCACCCCGGAATTCGGCGTGAGCCTGAGCCTGCCGCGCGTGGTAGGCCGGGGCGGCGTTCAGGACACGGTCCTGCCTGCCCTGAACGACACGGAACGCGCGGAACTGGCGGCCAGCGCCGACGTGCTCAGGGCGTCCCTGGCGACCCTGGACTGACCGGCGCCGGACTGACGGGCGCCGGGTTCACTGGAGCTGGGTTGACCGGCGGCAGCGGGTCGGTCGGTCCGGGGGTGGCCGGTTGTCCTCCGGCTGGAGCGGCGGGCGCGCTGGATGGCGTCGCACTGCCCGGCGCCGCCGCACCCGGCGTGTCGGTGTCCGTGAACTCGCCCGTGATGGTGCCGCCCTCGGCTTTCATGGCGTACACCTCGTTGCGGTCCAGGTCGTACACGATCACCCCGGCGCGCAGGGTGTCGCCGCCCTGCACGCTCTCGGCGGGCTGTTCGGCCGTGCCGTACAGGCGGGCCACGTTGCGGGTGTCGTCGTACTCGACCCGCGCGGCGCGGCTGACCCGCCCGCCCGCCGAGTTGAACACCACGTTCCCGACCAGGGTGGTCTTCTCGTCGTCCACGCTGACCTCGATACGGTCACTCTGCCCGGTCAGGGGATCGGTGTCGCTGCGGCGCGTGAACTTAATTGGCCCGTCGATGCGGGCCACGCCGTCGGCGCTGTCGTACAGCAGTTTCTGCCCGCGCAGTTCCGTGCGGCCCTGCGTGACCAGCACGGTGTCCGGCGCGGGTTCCGGGGTGGCCTGCACCTCGCAGCGGGCCAGGCGGTCGGTGGTGTCGGGCGGCACCTTACCCGGTTCCAGATCTCCCGGTTCCAGGAAACGGCCCGTGCCGGCGCTGGCCTCCACGCGGCCGTCACTGCCGTCCTGCCCGTCTTTCGGGGCGTTCTGCGTGACCACGGCCAGCGGCACGCGGATCACGTTCTTGTCGATGGTGATCTGCACGCCGCCCGCACCGGTCTCGCTGAACACCGCCAGGGTCGGCGCGCCCTCCGGGTCGTCCGGGAGCGGCTGGCACAGCGCGAAGATGCCCGTGGTGTCGTCCGTGCCGGTCTTGACGATCACGATGCGGCGGTCCTTACCGTCCTTCTCGCTGCGGCGCACCAGGGTCAGGCTGGACTGCTCGGCCCCGGCATCCGGCGCGGCGTCCGGCACGGCGTCTGGGGTGAGGGACGGTTGCGGCGCCGCCCCGGCAGGGGTTGTCTCAGCTGGCGTGCCCTGGGTGGGGGCGGCCTGACTGGGCTCAGCCTGACTGGGTTCGGTCTGCTGCGCCCGCCCGCCCGGCACCACACTCGCGGCCGCCAGCAGCGCGGTCAGGAGTGCAGTGACGGTCAGGCGGGTGCGGGGCATGCGCGCAGTCTACTTCCCGTTCCCTGCGGTCGTTACTTCTCGCCGCGCAGCTTGAACTGCTCGGTGGGGATCTTGTACGCCGAGTTCAGGGCGCGCACGCGGCCCAGGTCGGTGCGCTGCTCCAGGTAGCCGCTGGCCGGGGCCTTGACGGTCACCTTGCTCTTGCTGTCCACGCTGACGGCGTTCCCGACCACGTACGCCACGTTCCTGCGGTCGTCGTAGTACACGGCGTCGCCGGTGGTGGTGGTGGTGCCCTGCACGAGTTTCACGCCGCTGCGCACGTACAGCGTCTTGGTCTTGGTGAGCGCGCGGACCTCCTGGCCGGTGATGACCAGTTCCTTCTGGTTCCCCTTGGCGGCGCGGGTCAGGCTGGGTTTGCCGGTCATCTGGGCCAGTTCGCGGTCCTCGTCGAACACCAGTTTGTCGGCCTGTCCGTTCTGCGTGCCGGTGGAGAGGGTCACGCCGCCCGTGCTGGTGGACACGTTGTTGTCCACGTCGAGGCTCATCTGCGCGGCCTTGATGCTGACGGTGTCGCCGTCCTCCTTCTTCTCGGGGATGAAGGTGGCGCTGGCATTGCCGCTCAGGACGCCCTGTCCGGTCGTCTCGTCGTACGCGAGGGCGCTGCCGCCAGCGGTGAGGCGGCCGCGCGTGACCTTCACGGCGCCGGTGAAGTTCGCGGTACGTTTGCCTTTCGCCTCGATCAGCGGCGTGCCCTTCGGTGCGGCCAGCACGGCCTGGGACGCCTCGATGTTCAGGGTACTGACCTTCGCCTTCACGGGACTGCCGGTGAAGGTCAGTGGGCCGTTGCGCACGTCGCCGCGCGGGCCGCCCTGGATGGTGATCAGTCGGTTGGTCGCGTCGGCCTGCGCCAGCACGGGCGCGGCGAGGGTCAGGAGGGCCAGCAGGGACACGGTCTTGGTGCGGTTCATCATGGGACTCCTTGAAGGTCAGGCTCCGGGGACGCGCTGGCCGTTCTCGCAGCGTTCCGTGCCGTCCAGGTCGTATTGCAGGGTCGAAGTGTCGTTGTCGGAATCCTCGATGTTGAAGTCGAAACTCATGCGGAGCTTCTCGACGTGCCCGGTCATGAGCGGCGAGTCGAGTTCCGCGACCGGCGCGCTGAAGCCGCTGCCCTGCTCGATCTTCACGGGCGTCTGCTCGGTGCCCTGAAGGTCGATGTCGGCACACTGCTGCACCAGCGTGATGCGCGCCTGACGGGTGGTCATGTTGTCCTGCCCGTCGATGGTCAGGTCCGGGGCGCTCAGGGTGGCGTCCAGCGTCTGGCGGCCCGTCAGAGCACCCGAGGCGTCCCGCTCGCGCAGCAACCGCTGCCCCTCGCCCAGCTCGGTCAGGCGCGTCTCGCTGATCAGCGGGTCGTTCGTGACCTGCCCCGCCTGGAACTGCCACACGGCGTCCGGGTCGCGGGATGGGTACAGCGTGAGCTGCACGCCGGACAGGACGGCGCCGGTGGGTACGGCCGCGCGGTCCGCGCCGGGCAGCAGCGCGAAGATCAGGGCGAACCCCACGATGCCCGTCAGGGCGTACAGGCCGAGTTTCTGCACGGGCGCACTCTAGCGCGCCCCTCTCATGAGAGTGGTGGGGATTGGGTGGGAGGCACCCCACCCCGCCCGCCACGCGCTTACCCTGGGCGGCATGATCGACTCTCACACCCACCTCGACTACATCGACGATCCGGCGGGCGCGCGCGGCGAACTGGGCCTGAACGCCATGATCTGCATCGGCGCCAGCCCCCAGCACGCCCGGAACGCCGTGGCGCTGGCCGAACAGTTTGAAGACGTGTATGCCACGGTCGGCCTGCACCCCACCGACACCGACGAGGACAGCCCGGACGCCCGCACGCAGATCGAGGCGCTCGCCGGGCACCCACGCGTGGTCGGCATCGGCGAGAGCGGCCTGGACGACTACTGGGACGACACGAAACGCGCCGCGCAGGTCTCGGCCTTCGAGTGGCAACTGGACCTCGCGCGGCGCAGCGGGAAGGTGCTGGTCATCCACACCCGCGACAAGGCCGGGCAGGACAGCGCCCACCGGGGCGTGATGGACGTGCTGCGCGACTGGCCGGACGTGCCGGTGATCCTGCACTGCTTCAGCGGGCACCCGGACCTGCTGCGCTTCGGACTGGAACGCGGCGAGCACACGTACTTCGGGTTCGCGGGAAATACCACGTACAAGAACGCGCAGGAGATCCAAGCGGCCGCCCGCGACCTGCCCCTAGGGCGGATGCTGCTGGAAACCGACGCGCCATTCCTGGCCCCCGTCCCCAAACGCGGCAAGCCCAACCGGCCCGGCTACGTGCGCCACACCCTGGAATTCATTGCGGCCCTGCGCGGCCTGGACCCCGCCGAACTGGAAACCGCGACCGACGCGAACACCCGCCGGGCGTACGGGCTGCCGCTGGAGTGAGGGATGGACATGATGCCTCGACACCGCCCGGCACGTGAGCCTCACCCTGAGCCTGGAAGCCCTTTCTCTGCCCTGAGACACGCGGCATAGTGGGAGCATGACGACGCTGGACACTCCTTTCCCCCCCGCTGCCCTGACCGTGCTGGACGTGATCCGTTCGCGCCGCACGGTGGATATCGGTCTGCTGAGGCCGGACCCGGTGCCTCGCGAGGTGGTGGAGGCCATTCTGGAGGCGGGGATCTGGGCGCCGAATCATGGGCGCACCGAGCCGTGGCGCTTCACGGTGTTCACGGGTGCGGGCCGCGCGCAGCTGGCCGAGGTATTTGCGCAGGCGTACGCGGCGGGCAGCGCGCCGGACCGGGAGGACGGGGCGGCGCTGGAGGCGCAGCGGGCGCGGGCGTGGCGGGCGCCGCTGTGGATCAGTCTGGAACTGCACATGCCCGAGAAACCGAAGATGCCCGAGTGGGAGGAGCAGGCGGCGCTGGCGTGCGCGGCGCAGAACATGTGGCTGGCGGCCACGGCGTTCGGGCTGGTCGGGAAGTGGGTGAGCGGCCCGGTGATGGTCAGTCCGGTGGCGGCGCAGGCGCTGGGCGCCCCGAAACTGCTGGGCCTGCTGGTGCTGGGGTACCCGGCGGCCGAGCGGCATACGGCGACCCGCGCGCCGCTGGCGGACAAGGTGACCTGGGTGGAGTGACCTCCTGACCGTTACAGGTTGTCCTTGAAGAACTGCACGCTGCGGTTCAGGGCGACGCGCAGGTTGCCGGACAGGTTGTGGTTGTCGCCTTCGTAGCGGTACGCTTCGACGCCCTGCCCGGCGTTTCTCAGGTCGTCCGCGAGGTTCTTCTGGAACGAGTAAGGCACGTCCTTGTCGTTCGTGCCGTGGTGCAGCTGGATGGGCCGGCCGTTCAGTTCCCGCAGGTACGCGTTGGGGCTCAGGAGGCGCAGGTAGCGGCGGTTCAGGGCGTCCAGGGTGCGCGGCTCGCCGGGGGGTGGGTTCCAGTCGGTGGCGAGGACGTCGTAACTGGCGATCACGCCCGCCCACAGCGAGGCGGCTTTCAGGCTGGGGTCCACGATCATGGCTTTCAGGCTCAGCTGGCCGCCCATGGAGTGGCCCCACAGGCCCATCCGGGCGGCGTTCACGCGCGGGTCGCGTTTCAGGCTGGCGGCGGCGTTCAGGACGTCCACGGTGTAACCGGGGTCGTTGTACCCGCCGCGTGCCTCTCCCTCGCTGCTGCCGTGCCCCCGGTAGTCGCTTTTCAGCGTGACGAAGCCCGCGCGGGCAAAGGCGTCCTGGTACGCCACGTAGCGTTCGGTGGTGCGGTACTCGGCGGGCGGGATGTACCCGTGGTTGAACACGATGGCGGGCCAGCCGCCCTGCGGGGGCGTGCCGCGCGGAACGGTCAGCAGCGCGTTGATGCGCAGCCCCTCCGACTGGTAGCTGACGACCTGCCGGGTGTAGTTGCTGCCCGGAGCCAGGGTCTGCCGCACGGTCAGGGCGCTGCCGGGGTACTCGCGGGCTTTCAGGGCCTGGATGCTGATGGGGTTGCGGGCCACGGCGGCCTTCAGGGCGGTGTCGCTGAGGTTCCGGAGGGGACCGGCGGGTTCAGGCGCTACCGGGTCGCCTGCCGGGGGGTTCCCGGCCGACGGGTTTCCGGCTGGCGTGCTCTGCCCCGAGGTGTTCCAGGGCACCTTCAGCGGCAGCGATTCCGGCTGCGTGACCGCCACGAACGCCGCCCCCAGGATCAGCGCCAGCAGCACGAAGTTGATCAGGCGGCGCATGACGTTACAGCCGCTCCCGGAAGAATTTCACGCTGCGGTCCAGTGCCACGCGCAGGTTCCCGGACAGGTTGTGGTTGTCGCCGGGGTACACGTAACTGCCGCCCAGTTTTCCCAGCGGGCGCAGTTGCGCGGCCAGGGTCGTGTGGAACGCGACGGGCACGTCCTCGTCGTTCGTGCCGATGTGCAGTTGCAGCGGGCCGCCCAGGTCACGCAGGTAGGTGTTCGCGCTGAGTTTGTTCCAGAAGGTGGGGTTGTCGCGGGGCGTGCCGTACTTCGCCACGGCCTGCCTGCGCAGGTTCAGCACGGCGCTGGGAATGCTGGCCGGGACGGGCGCACGGCGCGTCCAGCTGTTCATGAGCTGATCGTAATCACCCACCACGCCCGCCCAGATCACACCGGCCTTCACGCTGGGATCGATGGCCATGGCGCGCAGGCTCAGGAAGCCGCCCATGGAGTGCCCCCACATGCCGATCCGCGCCGGGTTCACGCGCGGGTCACGCCTGAGGCTGCCCAGGGCGTTCATCACGTCCGTGGTGTAGCCCGGTGCGTAGTACCCGCCGAGCGCCTCGCCCTGACTGCTGCCGTGCCCCCGGTAGTCGCTTTTCAGGGTGACGAAACCCGCCCGCGCGAAGGCGTCCTGGTACGCCACGTACCGTTCCGTGGTGCGGTACACCTTCGGAGGCACGTACCCGTGGTTGAACACGATGGCGGGCCACCCTCCCCTGGGCGGCGTGCCGCGCGGCACGGTCAGCAGCGCGTTAATGCGCAGGCCATCGGACTGGTAGCTGACCACCTGCCGGGTGTAGTTGCTGCCCGCCGCCAGGGTCTGCCGGACCGTCAGGGCGCTGCCCGGATACCCGCCCTTCTGGAAGGTCTGCCGGGCCGCCGGGATGCTCATCTGCGCGGCGTCCACGCGGGCCAGCGCCGCAGCAGACTGCGCGGACGCCACGGACAGGGAAGGCAACAGCAGGACGGGCAACAGGGGCAGGAGGCGGATCATGCCTCACCGTAGACGGCCCGCACCGCCTGAACAGCGTCCAGGGCAACGTTCGGCCCTTATGAGAGCCGTCAGACGGCCCTCAAGGAACGGATCGCGTGCGCGGGCGTGGCGGCCCGGCCAGGTCAGCGGCTCAGGTCGTAGTCGCGCAGCGTCGTGAAGGCGCTGGGGTTCCCAGCACCCAGCGGCCGGGACTGGTCGTACAGGTTCCAGCCGCTGCTGAGAGTCATGGCGGGCAGAGCCTCGGCCCCACCCAGGAAGTCCGGCAGGTTCACGCCCGCAAAATTCCCATTGACCGGACTGACGATCAACCACTGCCGGTTCCGCGCGAACTTCTCGCCCACGTTGTACTTCGTGTCGTTGTTGGCGTCGTCGAACACCACGACCTGATACACGCCCGCCACGTTGAACGCGCCGGGCTTCGGCAGGTCGAACCCGAACTCCCAGCTGTTCAGACCGCCGCTCACGAGGTTCTGACCGATCGCACTGTCGTTCTTGACCACACCGGGAATGCCCGTGCCGACCAGCGCCAGACGCAGGCGCGGACTGCTGCCCCAGTCGCCCGACACGCGGCCGCTGAGCGGGTAGGTTTCGGGGGCCTGCACACCCTGCGGGGCGCAGGCACTCAGGGAACCAAGGATCAGAAGGGCAGGCAGCACGGAACGCATCACGCTGCCCAGAATACCGGACGCCCCCCACCCACCGCAGCTGACCTGCCCATCCCCCTGAGAGACGACCCACCAACTGACCTGAGTTGCAGCTGAGAATCGATTAAGAAGCCCTTGTGAACACTCCCTGTGAGCGTTATATTTGTTTTCCATAGCAACACAAAGCCTGATCTCACATCAGGTTCCTGAAGGGTCACGCATGCCGCGTTCCGGCAGTGTCGGGCACCTCCCGACCACGCGTCATCCCAGGGATCAAGGAGACCCCATGAAGCGATTCGGTTCCCTTTCACTTCTTACCCTGACCGCCGCACTGACAGCGTGCGGCGTCGGCCCTGTCGACCTCACCGGACCCACCCTGACCCTCAGCGCCAGCTTCAAGACCGTGAACACCGGCACCACCGTGACCTTCACGGCCAATGCCAACGATCCCAGCGGCGTTGACCGCGTGGAGTTCTACAAGGGCACCACCCTGATCGCCACGGACACCACCGCGCCCTACACGACCAGCGCCACGTACACTGCCGCCGACAACGGCACGCAGACCATCACCGCCAAGGCCTACGACAACGGCAACAACGTCAGCACGGCCAGTGAGACCGTGACGGTCAACATCAGCACCGCCAAGCCAGCCGCGAGCGTCACCGCCAGCGCCAGCACCCTGATCAATGCGGGCAGCGTGACCTTCACCGCCACTGCCACCGACGACATCGGCGTGACCAAGGTCGAGTTCTACGACAACGGCAAACTGATCGCCACCGACACGACCGCGCCCTACTCGGCCAGCGCTGCCTATACCGTCACCGATAACGGCGTGCACACCATCATGGTCAAAGCCTACGATGCCGACGGAAACGTGGGAGAAGCCAGCACCACCGTGACGATCGCCGTGGACTCAACAGCTCCGACCGTCAGTCTCGTACCCAGCGCCACCACGATCGTAAGCGCAGGCACCGTGACCTTCGACGTCAAGGCCACCGACAACACGGGCGTGACCAAAGTCGAGTTCTACGACAACGGCAAACTCATCGCCACCGACACGGCCGCACCCTACTCGGCCAGCGCAGCGTACGCCTTCGCGGATAACGGCACTCACGCCATCATGGTCAAGGCATACGACGCCAGCGGTAACGTGGGCGAAGCCAGCGCCACCGTCACGGTCGCCATTGCCGACGCGAACGAACCGAACGACAGTGTGGCCGCCGCCACGACCCTGACGGTCGGCACGCCCATCAAGGGCGCCATTGCCGCGCAGGGCCGCGACCACGATTACTTCAAGTTCACGGCCGCTGCCGGTGAGATGCTGAAACTGACCGTCCGGAGCGTCAGCGTGGACGCCGCCAGCACCCTGGACCCCTACGTGATGATCCTGATGCCCGACGGCGTGACCGTCCTGGAAAAAGACGACGACAGCGGCAACGGAATGGAATCCGAGATCCGCTTCAACGCGCCGGTCGCCGGGACGTACACGGCCGTCGTGACCAGCTTCGACATTCACGATTCCCCTACCGCCACCGACGACCGGGCCACGAACACCTACCAGATCGACCTGACCCGCCGCTGAGCCTCTGCCCCTGCTTACCTCTGAACTCAAGGAGTTTCCTGTGAAGAACACGGTCAAATCACTTTCCCTGCTGAGTCTCGCGCTGGTCCTGGGGGCCTGCGGTACCAGCACGCCCACGGCCTCGGCACCCACCGGTTCGCTCACCAACCGCGCCAGCACCCTGAAGGCCACGCCGAACGTCCCGACCCGCTGGTTCGTGGAACTGGCCGGTGATCCCACCGCGATGAGCGTGCAGAGCGTGACCGGTCAGCAGGCCACGTTCCGCGCGCAGGCCGCGCAACTGGGCATCAAGTACCAGGAGGTGCGCAGCTTCCAGACGCTGTTCAACGGGTTCTCCGTGCAGGCCAGCGAGGCGGAAATCAACCGCATGTCGCGCCTGCCCGGCGTGCTGGGCGTGTACCCCGTCAAGGAGATCGCCGCGCCGAAGGTGGAGGTCAACCTGACCGACGCCCTGACGCCCGACATGTTCTCGGCGATCAAGATGACCGGCGCGGACATCGCGCAGAACGAACTGGGCCTGACCGGCAAGGGCATCAAGGTCGGCGTGATCGATACCGGCGTGGACCTGGAGCACCCGGCCTTCGCGGGCCGCGTGGTCGCGCAGTACGACTTCGTGGGTGACGACTACGACTTCGGCCTGACCCCGAAACCCGACCCCATCGCGGACGACTGCGGCGGTCACGGGTCGCACGTGGCCGGGATCGTGGGCGGCAACGACGCCAGCAAGGGCTTCAAGGGCGTGGCGCCCGAGGTCAGCTTCGGCGCGTACCGCGTGTTCGGCTGCGACGGCAGCACGGGCGAGGACATCATGATCGCCGCCATGGAACGCGCGTACATGGACGGCATGCAGGTCGTGAACCTCAGCATCGGGTCGGCCTTCGAGAACTGGGAAGGCACGCCGTCGGCGAAGGTCGGCAGCCGCATGGTCAAGAAGGGCATGGTTGTGGTGGCGTCTGCCGGGAACAGCGGCGCCAGCGGCCAGTACTCCATGGGCGGCGTGACCATGGGCGACAACGTGATCTCGGTCGCGTCGGTCAGCAACACGGAAATCGAGGTCAAGAGCTTCACGCTCAGCGCGGACGGCAGCAAGGTCGGGTACTTCGCCGCGACCGGCGCGCCGGAGGCGACGGTCGGCACCACCCTGCCCATCGGGAAGAACCCCACCAGCAGCCCCACCACCACCAACGACGGGTGCCTTGTGGGCGGCGCGAATCCGTTCGCGCCCGGCAGCCTGACCGGTCAGGCCGTCCTGATCCGCCGTGGCAGCTGCACCTTCTACGAGAAGTCCAAGAACGCCCAGGACGCCGGGGCCAAGGCCGTGATCCTGTACAACAACACCGCCGGGTACATCAGCCCCACCGTGGCGGGCGCCACCGAGATCAGCATTCCGGTCGTGTCGATCAGCGCGGCGGACGGCGCGAAGATCAGCGGCCTGATCGCCGGCGGTACCAGCATGACCTTCCTGAGCGGCACCATCAACATTCCCAGCCCCACGGCGAACACGCTGGATACGTACTCCTCGTACGGCATGAGCGCTGACCTGGAACTGAAACCCGACATCGCCGCGCCCGGCGGGAACATCCGCAGCGCGTACCCCCTGGAGAAAGGGAACGGCGGGTACGCCACCCTCAGCGGCACCAGCATGGCCTCCCCGCACGTGGCGGGCGCCGCCGCGCTGATGCTGCAGGCCTACCCGAACACGAAGGCCAAGGACATGCGCGGCCTGCTGATGAACAGCGCCACGCTGCGCTGGTACCGCGCGGCCAGCGGCACGCTGTTCACCGGGTACCCCGATTACGTGCAGCGTCAGGGCGCGGGCATGGTGGACATCGTCGGGTCGTACTACAGCACCGTGCGCGCCGAACCCAACAAGCTCAGCCTGGGTGAGAGCGCCACCTTTGCCACGCGCAACAAGGTGGTCGTGCTGAAGAACATCTTCAGCCGCAACGAGACCTTCACGGCGTACCACTACCCGGCCCTGACGATCGGCGGCACCACCCTGGCCCCCGTCGCCCTGACCGATTACGCCACCATGACCATCAACGGTCAGGACGCCGACAAGACCGATGTGGCCGTGACCGTGCCCGCCAATGGCGAGACCGAACTGAACGTCGTGATCACGCCCCCCGCAGGGGCGCCCGACAAGGCCCAGTACGGCGGGTACATCGTGCTGGAAAGCAAGTCCGGCCAGAACATGGTGATCCCCTACAGCGGCTTCAAGGGCGACTACCAGAGCATCCAGGTGCTCGGGAACCTGACTGTCAGCGGTCAGAGCCAGGACTTCCCGGCGCTGTTCGACGACAAGGAAGACACCTACTACCTGGAGGGCGAGGCGGTCACCACGCCCATCGACTACACCATGGCAGACACGGATACCCCGTACGTGCTGGCGCAGATCAGCCACCAGGCCCGCAAACTGACCCTGGAACTGCTCGACGGGAACGGCGCGGTCGTGGACACCCTGCTCAAGCAGGAGTACCTGGGCCGCAACTGCACCAACAACATCGCGCAGACCAGCAGCACCTGCGACGCCTACAACACCTACGCCTGGGACGGCAAACTGAGCAGCGGCAGCAACGCCGCGAACGGCACGTACCAGCTGCGCATCAAGGTCCTGAAAGCGCAGGGGAACGAGAACGTCGCCAGCGACACCGAGGTGTACACCACCCAGAAATTCAACGTCGCGCGCCCCTGAGCGCCTGAACCCAACGAAACGCCGCCCCGTAGACTGGGGCGGCGTTCTCCATTCGGGTCAGGGCAGGCGGGTCAGGGCAGGCGGGTCAGGATGGTATCGATCACGCCCTGAAGGTCCAGCGGGCCGGTGTCGATCACCAGCGCGTCGGGCGCGGGGGCGCTCTGCACGGTGTCCAGTTCGTCGCGGCGTTGCAGGGCCGCCTCGATGGCAGGCACGTCCTCCGGGCGTTCGCGGGCTCGGCGCTCGGCGCGGATGCGGGCGCTGGCCGTCAGGTAGAACTTGTGACTGGCGTGCGGGAACACGTTGGTGCCCATGTCGCGGCCCTCGGCCACGAACGGTTCGGGCAGGGCGCGCAGCTGGGCGTCCACCCACTCGCGCACCTCCGGCAGGGCCGCCACGACGCTCACGCCCCGGTCCACGCGGCTCGAGTGCAGGTCGTCCGTGAGTTCACGTTCGCCCTGCCACACGCGGTTCCCGCCGGCCAGGGGTTCCAGCCGGACCGGGTGTGCGCCCAGCAGGGTCAGCAGGCCGGGAGCGGCGTGCAGGTCCAGGCTCGCCTCGAGGCCCAGCAGGGTCGCGGCGCGGTACAGCAGGCCGCTGCTCACGTAGGGCACGCCGAGCGCCTGCGCGACACCCGAGGACACGCTGGATTTTCCGCTGGCGGCCACGCCATCAATGGTCACGATCATCAAGAGGGCAGTGTAGCGCACGGCCCTCAACCGCCCAGGCGGCCGGTAACGGTGGGGGCTGCATCTTCCGGGTGACGCGCCGCCCGTCCGGGCCGCTACACTGGTGGGTAACAATGAAACACGCTGCCCTGATCCTGACCGCGCTCCTTGCCCTGACCGCCTGCCAGAAGAAGGACGACGCGGCCGCCACCCAGACCGACACGACCCAGACCGACAGTGCCCAGACGGACACGGCCGCCACGGACACCCCCGCCACCGACACGGCCGCCACCGACACGCCGGCCGCCGGTCCCGCCGTGACCGAACCCGGCGCGGTCCCCGCCGGGTACACGCTCGTCCCGGAACTGAGCGCCAAGCCCGTCCGCGAATTTGGGGCCGAGCCGGACATGGCCCTGACCGACGGGAAGGACTACTACGCCCTGATCGACACCAGCCGCGGGCAGATCCTCGCGGACCTGTACGAGCAGGAAACGCCGGTCACGGTGAACAACTTCGTGTTCCTGGCCCGCAACCACTACTTCGACGGCATCCGCTTCCACCGCGTGATCGACGGGTTCATGGCGCAGACCGGCGACCCCAAGAGCGTCGACGAGGCGAAGAAAGCCGAGTGGGGCACCGGCGGCCCCGGCTACAGCTTCGCGGACGAGTTCCGGCAGAAACTGACCTTCAACAGCGGCGGCATTCTCGCCATGGCGAACAGCGGCCCCGCCACGAACGGCAGCCAGTTCTTCATCACGTTCGAACCCACCGAGTTCCTGAACGGCAAGCACACCATCTTCGGGAAGGTCGTGACCGGCGACGACACCCTGCCCAAACTGACCCGCACCATGGACCAGAGCAACGCCGAGATCGAGGGCGCCACCGCCGACGAGATCCTCAGCGTGCGCATCCTGACCAAGGGCTGAACCGCACCCGCTGGCGGCGCGCTTCCCATCCGGGCGGCGCGCCGCCGACCGTTCCAGCCTCTACAACTCCAGGTCGGTGGGGGTGGTCGTGTGGGCCGGAATGGCGGTCAGGAGCACCTCGTACTTGCCGGTCACGAACACCTTGAAGCCGTGTTTCTGGAGGCCGCGCCGGGCGTTCGTGACGTCGGCGGCGAGCAGGCTCAGGTCCGGGCGGGCGTAGTTGCGCATCCGGGCGCCGTACGAGAGGGTGCCGTCCCGGTAGCGGGCGTTCGGGTACCCCAGGATCAGGCCGCCGCCGGGGCTCAGGTGGTGGCGGCGCAGGGTGGCCAGCAGCACGTCCTGCGTGACGCCGGGGCTCTGGAGGAGGCTCAGGGCCAGGATCAGGTCGAAGCGGCCCAGTTCGGGCGGCAGGGCGTTCACGTCCGCCGCGTGGATGACCGCCTGGGGCCAGCGTTCGCGGGCGGCCTGCGCGGCGGCCGGGTCAAGGTCCACACCCACCACCTCGAAGGTGCGGTCCGGGAAGGCCAGGGGCAGGGCGTGCAGTTCATGCCCGGCGTTCACGCCCAGCGCCAGCACCCGCCCGCCCTGGGGGGGCTGCACGCGGCGCAGCGCCTCGACGAACGTCGCCAGGAAGATGGGGTCCTCCAGCTTGTTCACACGTGCCCAGTCGCCGTCCGGGCCGTACCCGGCATGGTCCGGGTCGCGGGCAGGAGCGTGGGCGCGCAGGGTCAGGCGCACCCGGCCCTCCCCTGCCCGGTCCGGGGTCAGCAGGTGCGCGCCGAGCAAATCGGCGAGGTCTGTCCAGGTGCTCCAGGGGCGGTGCGTGCCGTGCGGGGTTCCCTCGCCCGCGTAGCGGCCCAGGCCCGCGTCGGGGTCGGGCACCTCGAAACTTACCTCGCCCGCCGCGCGCAGCCGGTCACGCACGGCGGGGAGGATGACGCTCATGGGTTCGGTCGTGAAGTGGTGCGACACTGTTGTCCCTTTCATTCCTGGTGTTTTCTGAAACGCAGTGTTTCACTGGCGAGATCGACATCCTGAGAACGCCACCCTGGAGCCATCCAGGCGCGTGCCTGTGCGTGGGATGGATCATTCGCCCACCAGGCCCGGTGTTCCCTGGCGGATGCAGGCAGGCGTTCCCCCAGCCAGTCTTCGATCTGCGCGAATGAGAGCTGGGTGTCGGTGTCGGTCAACTGAGAAAACGCCTGGGCGAGACGGCTGTATTTCCGGCCGACCTTGATAGGCACTGGCACGGCTTTGTCCGTTCTGAGTGGCTCTATCGCCTTCCAGATGTCGGCGACGTTGGACTCGCTGGCAATCTCGAACTGCGCGATCTGCTGGCCGTTTTCCGAGACGGTGACCGTGAGTGTCTTCATGCAGACACTCTAAAACACCTTATACACTTTTACAAGGAGTGATTTTAGTACCCGTGGTGTTTGACGACGGCGCCCTGAGCCTCCAGCCAGCGGGTGACGACGCCCACGGCGGCTTTCACGCCGGTCGTGATGATGGGGCCACCGAACTTGGCGAGGCGCACGAGGTGCGTGCCGTCCTCGCGGGCGGTGATGCCGATCAGGACTTCCTGGGTCAGGTCGCCCTCGACGACGTGGGCCAGGACGACCCAGCCACCCACGCGCACTCCGGCGTACAGGTCAAGCAGGATGACGGTCCACGCGCCGCCTTCCTCGGCATTGCGGCTGCCGGGGTTGCGTTCGGTGATCTTCTGGAAGGTCTGGGGGGCGAAGGTGTCGGGCAGGGTCAGGACGGCGTGGGGCACGGCGGTGGGGTCCTCCGGGTAGGGTTCGGTGTGTCCGTGTGGGACGGGCGGGTGGGTGATGGGGATGAAGCGGGCGTGGTGGGCGCCGAGGCCCAGGTCGCGCCATTTGAGGGCGTACTTGGTTTCCAGTGCGGCGGCGGGCGGGTCGGTGATCTGGACCTGCATGACGCCGCTGGCCGCCGCCTCGGCGCACGCGAATTCGAAGTACTCGTCGTGGTCGGTGGTGAGCAGGATCATCCCGCCGGGTTTCAGGCGGCTGGCGGCCATGCGGAAGAACGGGGCGCGCAGCAGGCGGTGGTCGGTGTGTCCGGCCTTGGGCCAGGGGTCGGGGAAGTTCACGACGATCAGGTCCAGGCCTGCGTGCGGGATGACCTCGCGGATCAGGACGTCGGCGGGCAGTTTGGTCAGGATGGCGTTCGTCAGGTTCGCGTCCCGCAGGCGTCGGTTGGCTTTCAGGAGGGACACGCCGGACAGTTCCACGCCCAGGTAGTTGGGCGCCTCGGGGAAGGTCGTGGCGTGGTGCGGCCAGAAGCGCCCGTCTCCGAAACCGACTTCCAGTACCCAGGGGCGGCCTGGGGTGTCCGGGTACAGGCGCGCGGCGCTGTCGGGGAACCGGAAGTCGCCGAGGCGGGCGATCATGCGCGCACCTCCGGCCACTCGGCCAGCAGGTCGTCGGCGAGGCGGGCGGCGTCTTGCAGCACGCTCTCGTAGGTGTGGTCGCCGGGCGTGCACTGGCCCAGCATCCGCACGCGTTCCAGGCGGTTGACGCGGAACCCGTCGAGTTCGGTGGGGGCGGGGGTCAGGAAGCGCACGTCGTACGGCGGTTCGACGCCCTCGCCCTCGGCGCGGCGTTCCGTCCCGATCAGCCAGATGCCGCTTGCGGTCAGGTCGTCTGCCAGGAAGTCGTACGCGACCTCGCTGAGGCGTCCGGCCTCGTCCATGGTGTCCCCGACCAGCAGGCGGCCCTTCAGGAACGCGCCGACGGCCAGCACGCACAGCCGCGCGTGCAGTTTCGGACCTTCCCAGGTCGAGAGCACGATCTGCCCCCCTCCATCGGGCACAGTTTCCTCGTCCAGCGCGGTGACGGTGCTCTGGAGCAGGTGAATGCCGCTCGTCTCTTCGATGCGGGCTTTCAGGTGGCGGTGGAAGGTCCAGCCGTCCGTGTCGGGGTGTAGCGCGGCGCGCACCTCTCCGAACAGGCTGTCCTGGGGGAAGGTCACGCCGCGCGTGTCCGGCTGGTACAGGTTCCCCAGGTGATCGAGCGCCTGCGAGACCAGCAGCACGTCCCGGCCGGCGCGGGCCAGCCGCCACGCCAGTTCCGTTCCGGCCAGCCCGGCGCCGACCACGGCCACGTCGTACAGGTGCCCCGGTTGCGGGCGACTTCTGGGGGAAACAGGACCAAACATCACAGGCCAGTGTAGAGGGTGGGCGCAGGCAACGGGCGGCGGGGCGCGGGAAGGACCGGACCCGCGTTCCGCGTACCCTGTCCTTCATGCCGGGCGACACGCCATCGAATAACGGGTTCGCGTTCCGTTCGCAGGTGCGGACGGGTGGGGAGAGCGTGCTGGCGTTCCTGACGCGCGAGTACCGGCACTCGGACGGGGCGACGTGGGCGGCGCGGCTGGCGGCGGGTGAGGTGGAGGTGCGGGGCGTGCAGGCGCGCGGGGACGATGTGCTGCGCGCCGGGGACGTGGTCGTGTGGCACCGCCCACCGTGGCGGGAGGCGGCGGCCCCGCTGGAGTACGCGGTGCTGCTGGAGGACGACGCGCTGGTCGCCGTGAGTAAGCCGTCCGGGCTGCCGACGCTGCCGGGCGCGGGGTTCCTGACGCACACGCTGCTGACGCAGGTGCGGCTGCGGTATCCGGGGGCCAGTCCGCTGCACCGGCTGGGGCGCGGCACGAGCGGCGTGGTGCTGTTCGCCCGTACCGGGGCGGCGGGCGCGGCGCTGTCCCACGCGTGGCGGGAGCACGAGGTCCAGAAGGTGTACCGGGCGCTGGGTGTGGGCGTGCCGGAGTGGGACACCCTGGACATCCGTACGCCTATCGGGCCGGTGACGCACCCGCGTCTGGGCAGCGTGTTCGCCGCCAGCGCGGACGGGAAGGCGTCGCGCAGCGTGGCGACCGTCCGCGAGCGCTGCGACCGCAGCACGCTGTTCGACGTGGAGATCCACACGGGCCGCCCGCATCAGATCCGCATTCACCTTGCCGCTGCCGGGCACCCGCTGGTCGGTGATCCGCTGTACGGCGTGGGCGGCGGCCCGCTGCGGGGACTGCCGGGCCTGCCGGGTGACCTGGGGTACGCGCTGCACGCCTGGACGCTGCGGTTCCGGCATCCGGTCACGGGGCAGCCAGTGCGGGTGGAGGCCCCGCCGCCCCCCGACCTGCGCTGATCCCCGGGCTGCACTGAGCTCCGAGGTGCGCTGAAGCCTGGGCCGTATCGAGGCCCTGGGCTGTCAGAGGCCGGACAGGTGACCTCCTGAATACTGGGCGCATGTCTGCCCCAGCCCCCCTGCGTCCGTCCGGCCCGCGTGGGGGGCGGGCATGACCCGCGCCGCCATCCGGCACGGGCTGCGAGAGGCGCTGCTGGGCGCGCCGTGGTGGATGTTCACGCTGCTGGGCCTGACGCTGCTCAGCGTGTCCCTGAGCGTCCTGGTGATCCGCGAGGCGGCCGGGCACCAGCGGACGCTGCTGCTGCTGGCCGACACCACCAGCCTGGCACGCCAGCTGGACGCGCTGGAGTGGCGGGCCGTGAGCGGCGACCCGCTGGACGGCGAGTACTGGGCCGAGGTGCGCGGCAGCCTTCAGGCCGCGCGGCAGCAGGAAACCGAGTTGCTGCGCGCCGCGCGCCGCGAGGACGGACCCCGGCCCCTGCGCTGGCTGCCGCTGCCCCGCCCGCCACTGCCCGCCGGGGTGACCCTGCAGGCGGCGTCGGGCGCGCTGCGCGAGTCCCGCGAGGCGACCACGCAGGAACTCACGCTGATCCGCCGGGGCGACCTGGCCGCGGCCCGCGCGCTGGACAGGGCGCGCGTGGACCCGCTCTCGGACCGGCTGGAAGGCATGACGGCCGCGCTGCGCACCCGGCAGACCTGGAGTGCCCGCGTGAGCCTGCAACTGGCGGCGCTGCTGGGCGCCCTGACGCTGCTGCTGTCGCTGGTGACGGCCGCGCTGCTCTCGGCGCGGTTGCGGCGCAGCCTGAAACGGGCGCGGACGCTGGAACGCGAGGGGCAGGCGCAGCGGGAACGGGAGGAACGCGATTCCCTGACCGGCCTGTGGAACCGCGCGGGGCTGGCGCGGCAGTACGTGCACTGGACCGGGCAGGGGCCGCTGAGCGTGGTCGTGCTGGATCTCAACCGCCTGAAGGTCATCAATGACCTGGGCGGGCACGCCGCCGGGGACGCCCACCTGCGGCGCGTGGCGCTGGCGCTGCTGGAGGTCACGGAACCGCTGGGACTGGTGGCCCGCTGGGGCGGCGACGAGTTCGTGATGCTGCTCCCGGCCCTGAGTGCCGCGCAGGCGGCCGGGGTGGCCGGGCGGGCGCTGGCGCTGCTGGAAGCGCCGGGCGAGCCGCTGCCGCCCTTCGCGTTCGGCGTGAGTGCCGTGGAGGGCGCGTCGTCCCTGGAGCGGGCGCTGGCACTGGCCGACGCCGCCATGTACGAGCACAAGGAAACGCAGCGCCGTGACGCCGAGCAGCGGGGCGGCGGGCGACTGGGCCCCAGCGTCGAGGAGTTCACGTCCCGCCTGGAGCAACTGGAAACCCCGCAGGAGGTGCTGGGCGAGGGCCTGATGCTGGCGCGGCAGGTACTGGACTTTCACGGCAGCGTGTACCTCGAACGGACGGGCGAGGCGTTCGTGCTGCGCGAACTGAGCGGCGACCTGCCGCCCGGCGCCGTGCAGGCGCTGCGCGGACAGGCCTACCACGCCGGGACGGGCCTGACCGGGCAGGTCATCGCGGACAGCGCCGCCCGCTGGAGCAACGATTACCCCGACGAGCCCGGCGCGCTGGACGCCTGGGTGCGGGCCGGACTGAAAAGCACGCTGCTGGTGCCCGTGCGGTACGGGGGCCGCGTGATGGGCGTGCTGGGCCTGCTGCAGTTCGGGTCGTGGCGGGTCGTCACGCCGCAGGCGCGCCGCCTGACCGAGGCGGTCGCCTCGCGGCTGGGGCATACCTTCGAGCGGCTCCAGGCGGTCGAGAGTGTCCGCAGCGCCCTGCAGGGGGGACTGCTGGCGCTGGGCGTGGCGCTGGAGGAACGCGACCTGGAAACGGCCGGGCACACTGCGCGGGTCGTGGATCTCTCGGCGCGGCTGGGGCAGCAGCTCGGACTGCACGACGCGAAACTGGACGCGCTGCGCCAGGGTGCGTCGCTGCATGACATCGGGAAGCTGGTCATCCCCGACGCCATTCTGCGCAAGCCCGGCCCGCTGGACGCGCAGGAGTGGCAGGTCATGCGGCACCACGCCGAACGCGGGTACGAGATCGCGCACCGCCTGTCGGGCCTGATGCCCGCCACGCTGGACGTCATCCGCTCGCACCATGAACGCTGGGACGGTCAGGGCTACCCGGACGGACTGGCGGGCGAGGCCATTCCGCTGCCCGCGCGGATCTTCGCGGTGTGCGACGTGTACGACGCCCTCACGCACGTCCGCCCGTACAAGGAGGCGTGGTCGCACGAGGCGGCCGTCGCCGAGATCCGCGCGCAGAGCGGCACGCACTTCGACCCGAATGTCGTCGAGCAGTTCATCGCGCTGATCGAGTCATCGCGCTGATCGAGGCGACCCGCCCGCCCGCACCCGCGCCCGCTCCGGACGGACCCTGATACGGATTCCGTTTGTTTCGTTGACAACCTCGGGTGCTAGGGGTTCGTGCTGCGTCACATTTGGCACCGATTGAGAAAATTGCGTGCCAGTCGGAGTCTTTCGTCGAGCTTCTCCATCTCAAGTGACGCACCACAATTTCACTCATTAGCTATTGGACAAACAGTCGGCACCGAATACGCCTGAAGGAGAACGCCCGTCAGGCTCTATCTCCAAAAAAGCCGTGTGGGACATGTCCTGCTTTCCAGTATCCCCTAGCACCCGAGGTTGACAGATCGGAACACCACTGATCTGCCAACTCCACGTCCGGAACCCGCTTTGCTCACACTCGCATCCGCTCGGATTGAAGGGTCTTTGTAGCCCCTTCAATCGGAGTCCGCATGATGCGGATTCCGGGCGGTCAGCGTTCGGTTTCGGCGGTGTACGTGCCGTCGGCGCGGCCCTGGAAGGTCACGGTGCCCTGACGGTCGGTGCGGTACACCCGCGCGCCGCTCTGGCGGTACAGGCGCAGCGCCGCGTCGGTCGGGTGCCCGTAACTGTTCTGCCCGACGCTGATGACCACGTTCTGCGGTCTGACGCTGGCCAGCCACGCGGCGCTGTCGCCGTTGCTGGCGCCGTGGTGAATGCTCTTGTACACCTGGAAGGGGCCGCGCACGTCCGCGCGTTCCTGCGCCAGCCAGCCCTCGGTTTCCGGGGTTTCGCTGTCGCCGGTCATCAGGGCGCGGAACTCCCCGAACTGCACGGCCAGGCCGACGCTGTTGGTGTTCTGCTCGTCCGGCATGCCGGGTGGTGGGGCCAGCACGCGCAGTTTCACGCTGCCCAGGTTCACGGTCTGGTTGCTGGCCTTGACGAACGTGGCGTTCACGTCCTGCAGGGCCGCCACGAGTCGCTCCCAGGTCTGGGTGGTGCCGCCCAGGCCGTTGTTGATGAACACGCGGGGATTCAGGGCGGCGGCCGGGACCAGTCCGGCGATGTGGTCGGCGTCGGCGTGCGTGGCGATCATCAGGTCCAGGCGGGTCACGCCGTACTGCTTCAGGGCGTCCGTGAGGCGGGCGGCGCTGCGGCCCCCGTCGATCAGGGCGGTCTTCCCTTCCGGGCTGCGGATCAGGATGGCGTCGCCCTGCCCCACGTCCAGAAAGCGGATGGTGACCTGCGCGCCGTCCGGGGCGGTCGTGACTGGCCCGCCGGGCGCGTCGCTGCCGCCCTGGTTGCGGATCCAGCCGCACGCGGCGAGGCTGCCGGTCACGATCAGGACCAGCAGGCCCAGCAGGTCCGAGGAACTGGTGCCGGGGCGGCCCTTCCCGGCGCGGCGGCCCGTGCGGGCGCCTGCCTTCGCACCACTGGCACTGGCCTTGGCACCGCTGGCCTTCGTGTTGCTGGCCTTCGTGCTGCCGCTCCTTGCACTGCTGGCCCTCGCACCGCTGCCCTTCGCATCGCTGGCCTTCGCGGAGGCCGCCTTTGTCGCCGGGGTCGCTTTGCCGGGGCGGGTCTTCTTCTCGGGCTGTTCGGAACCCGGTTTTCTGGGAGTGCTGGGGCTCACAGGTCGATCTCTCCATCATTGGCTGGCAGGGTCGCTGACAGTGGGTGGCGTGCCGGATCGCGGGCCAGCCGGTCGCGGCCCTGTTCGTTCAGGGTGTCCAGGGTGGCCTGCATGTCGGCGCGGCGCGCGGCACTCTGCGCGGGCAGGGCGCGCACGGCGGGACGCAGGGTGACGCCGTCGGGGCCGTCCGTGACGCTCAGCAGGTCACCCTCGCGCAGGCCGGGGGGCAGGTCGGTCAGGGGGCGGTCCACGGTCTGCCCGTCCGGGCGTTCCAGTCGCGCGACCGGGCCGTGCGGGGTCTGTTCGATGCCGTCCACGGTCCATACCTCGGGCTGGTCAGCAGGCGGTTCGGGCGGGGCAGGGTGTGGGGTCGGGGTGGGCTGGTCGGTGGGGGCGAACGGGTCGTCCGTCCGCGTGGATTCTGTTTCAGAACGAACGGATTCCGGCTTCACGCCCCCAGCGTAGCGCACCCGGCCCGCCCACGCCCGGAAGGAATTCACGCCCCACACCCCCAGCCCGGTCCCCTCGCGCGGCACCCTGCGCCTGGCCCGGTCACTTGATCAGCGCCGGTCATTCGATCAGTGACTGCCGCTGCCGCTTGGCGCCGTACATGCGCGCGTCGGCGCGGCGCACCCAGTCACTCACGGAATCCTGCGGGTACGCCGGGGCCAGCCCGATGTTCAGGCGCGGCGTCGGCACCGACCACGCCTGCGCGTTCAGGTCGTCCAGCAGGGCGCGCAGGCTCAGCAGCGCCGCCGACTCCGGGCAGGGCAGCAGCGCCGCGAACTCGTCGCCGCCCAGCCGGAACACGTGCACGCCCTCCAGCGTCAGGCGGTCCAGCAGGCCGCCCATCTGCACCAGCACCCGGTCGCCCGCATCGTGCCCGAACTCGTCGTTCACGGCCTTGAATCCCTGCAGGTCCATCACGGCCAGCGTGTACGGTTCGCCCCGGCGCACGTCCAGCAGCGCCGCCTCGCTGCGCTCCGTGAACCGGCGGCGGTTCCACAGGCCCGTCAGGGGGTCCGTGTGCGCCTCGCGTTCCACCCGTTCGTGCAGCGCGGCGTTCTCCAGCGCGATGCTCAGGTGCACGCCCAGCAACTCCAGGAATTCCAGGTCCTCGGACGTGAAGGCGTTCAGGGCGTAACTCTGCACCGACAGCACGCCCGTCACCACGCCCGCCTGAAGCGGCACGCCCATCCACGACAGCGTGTACGGCAGGTCCGACCGGTGATGCACCCGCACGATACCCAGCCGCTCGCGTTCCAGGTACACCGGCAGGTTGTTCTCCAGCCGCAGGCGACCCTCCAGCACCCGCTCCAGCAGCCCGTCGGGACGCAGGCCAATGAACTGCTCCGAGAGGTTGTTGCTTTCCAGCGTCAGGCAGTGCCAGCCGCCCTGCGCGGTCCGGCGGGCCAGCAGCGTGATGGGCGTGTCGAACAGCGCCTGCACCTGCACGTGCATGGCGCGCAGCAGGTCGTCCGTGCGCACGTGCCGGGCCAGCGCGGCCGTCACCTGCACCAGGGACCGGTACCGGATGATCTGCCGCTGCGCGTCGGTGGCATGGTCGTTCAACTTGCCCATCAGTGTGGCACGCGCCGCCTGTCACGACTCTGACGCGCCCACCCGCGCGACCCTGAAGGGTTCATTCATGCGGGCGTGCGGGCATTGCAGGATTCGGGGACATTCCCGCGCGCCGGGCGGGCGTATGCTGCGCGGTATGAAGTGGCTTTCCGACCCGGCACTCGCGCCCATCGTGCAGAAGGTCGAGGCGGGCGAGCGCCTGACCTTCGCCGAGGGCATGCAGCTGTACGACACCCGCGACCTGAACACCCTGATGAGACTGGCGAACCTGCGCAAGCAGCAACTGCACGGCGACCGGGTGTACTTCGTGCACTCCATGCGGCTGGAATTCACGAACATCTGCTACGTGGGCTGCACCTTCTGCGCGTTCGCCGCGCACAAGAACGAGGAACGCGCCTGGGACTACAGCCCCGAACAGGTCGCCGAACAGGTCCGCCGCCGCTACATGCCCGGCATCACCGAACTGCACATGAGCAGCGGCCACCACCCCAACCACAAGTGGGAGTACTACCCCGAAATGGTGCGCGGCCTGCGCGAAGCCTTCCCGGACCTGCAGGTCAAGGCCTTCACCGCCGCCGAGATCGAACACCTGAGCCGCATCAGCAAGAAACCCACCCTGGACGTCCTGCGTGAACTCCAGGCCGCCGGACTGGCCGCCATGCCCGGCGGCGGCGCCGAGATCTTCGCCGACCGCGTACGCCTCCAGGTCGCCAGAAACAAGGTCAAGGCCGAGAAGTGGCTCCAGATTCACAGCGAGGCGCACTCCCTGGGCATGCGCACAAACGCCACCATGCTGTACGGCCACATCGAGACCCTCGAGGAACGCCTGGATCACATGGACCGCCTGCGAACGTTGCAGGACGACTCGGTGGCCCGCTTCGGCGGCGGCTTCCACGCGTTCATTCCGCTGGCATTCCAGCCGCTCGGGAACAACCTCGCGCAGAACCTCGGCAAGACCGACTTCACCACCGGCCTCGACGACCTGCGTAACCTCGCCGTGGCCCGCATCTACCTCGACAACTTCCCGCACATCAAGGGCTACTGGGTGATGATCGGCAGCGAACTCACGCAGGTCAGCCTCGACTGGGGCGTGTCCGACATCGACGGCACCATCCAGGAGGAACACATCGCGCACGCCGCCGGAGCGACCAGCCCCATGAAACTCAGCGAGCAGGGCATGATCCGCATGATCCAGCACGCCGGCCGCACCCCCGTCCTGCGCGACGCGTACTACAACGAACTGGCGACCTTCCCCCGCACCCCGGCCACCGAAGCCGCCGACTGAAGCCCATGCCCGGCCACCCCAGCGACCTCGACCTGATCCTCGCCCTGGACGACCGCTGGAACGCCGCGTACCACCACCGCGACCCAGGACGCCTGACCACGGTGCTGGCCGACGACTGGCTGGGCTTCTACCACGACGGCACCACCGTCACGAAACAGGAACTCCTGACCGGCATGCAGACCAACCCCACCACCCCACTGATCTTCGAACGGCACGCCGCCCGGGTGCACGGCGACACGGCCATCACACGCGGCACCCTCTACGCCGCAGGTCAGCGCGTGCAGAGCTTCCTGCGCGTCTACGCCCGTCAGGACGGCCACTGGCAGGCCGTCAGCGTGCAGGTCATCCCGTGACGGAATACGAGACCGTCCTGGACACGGGTCAGGCGGCCCCACATGTGGTGGAGGGCGTGATCGACCACGTTCTCCCCTACCCGCCCGACGCCGATCCGGTCACCTCGCCCTACTGGAGTGTCCTGTTCCGGCTGGGCGCCCAGCCTGCGCCGGACAGCGCCGTGCAGGGGGAATTGATCATCAGCCGCGCCACGCATCGGGGCGTCGACTGGACGCGGGGCTTCAAGTTCCTGCGCTTCTCCTGTCAGGAGTGGCCGGCACCCGATCCGCTCAGTGGACGCTGCACGCTGGGAGAACAGCAGCTGGGCCGGCTGGAACTTGGCCTGGGTGACGTGTGGCATGCCTTCTACCGCTCGGGTGCGCCCGTGACGACGTGGGTGGAGGGTGTGGCGCAGGAGTACGCCTGGAATTACCGCGACCGGGTAGAGGACCTGAACATCGTGAACGACACCCAGGTGTACCTGTACGGCCAGATGAACCGCGAGAGCTCCCCCCAGGACCCGCGGATTCCGGATCTGAGGAGTCTGGAAGGCCGCACCGTGCGTTTCGGATTCAGTCAGCCGCCCGTTCCCTCCGAGTATCCCGTCCGGAATGCGGGACAGCGCGCCGCGCTGATCGCCGGAGAGGTCGCGCAGGTGGACTGGGGAACGCCCGACCCGTACCGCGCGGGTTGGATTCATTTCACGAATGTCGCGCCGATTCTGGATTCGCTGGTGTTACCTGAAGGCGTGAGCGCAATCACGGGCGTGCCGACGCAGATGAATGCGGCGCTGCTGTCCGGGCAGGTGGACATCGCGAACATCAGCGCCGTTGAGTTCATCCGGAACGCGGATGTGCTGGAGGCCCTGCCGGATTTCAGTGTGGCGGTGCTGGGGCCGGTGTACTCGGTGAACCTGTTTCACACGCGCCCGCTGGAGGAGTTGCGGCGGGTGGCGCTGACGGCGCAGTCGGCGATGAGTGTGGCGCTGCTGGAGGTGCTGCTGCGCGAGCGTGGCCTGAGCCCGGTGCTGGAGCGTGCCGAGGGTGAGGCGGAATCATTGCTGGCGCAGGGCTTCGATGGAGTGCTGCGGATCGGGGACAGCGCGCTGCGGGAGTGGTACGGGGTGGTGGGACCGCTGACGCCGGAGACGACCATGACCAGCCTGCCGCACTCGGCGCGGGGGATCACGGTGACGGACCTGGCCGAGGAGTGGTTCCGCCTGACGGGGCATCCGTTCACGTTCGCGGTGTGGGCGTACCGCAAGGACCGTCCGCCGCCGCTCGCGCTGGTGCGGGCGATGCGGGAGGCGCGGCGCGACGGGATCGGGCATCTGGCGGACGTGGCGGCCCGGCACGCGCGGAAGCTGGGGTTGCCGGAGCGGGTGGTGCAGCATTACCTGTGGAACTTCCGGTACCACCTGGAAGCGCCGGACCGGCTGGGCCTGCACGAGTTCGCGGCGAAGGCCGTGCCGGGTCACGCGCCCCTGACGTTCGGGCCGAGGCCGGGGCAGGAGTGACGCGCAGGGGGGCCGGACGGCGCTGCACATCTGGCCCCCCTCTGTTCCCGGTCAGCCGTCTGCGAGGGCGGCCATGAACGCGGCGGCGTAGCGCACGCCACTGGCGAAGTCGCGCCGCAGGATGTTCTCGTTGGGTGCGTGGACGCGGCCGCCGATGTTCCCGATGCCCAGCGCGATGACGGGCGCGCCCACGTGCTGCATGAAGGGGTGCATGGGGCCGCTGCCGCCGGAGCTGGGGTTCAGGATGGGTTCCTGCCCGTGAACGTCGCGGGCCACGCGGACGGCCGCCTGCACAAAGGGGTCGTTCAGGTCGCTGCGGGCGGGGTGCTGGTGGCTTTCGAGTTCGATGATCTCGATGTCGCTGAAACCCTGGGCGTCCAGGTGGGCGCGCAGCAACTCCACAATCCGTTCCGGGTGCTGGTCGGGCACGAGGCGGAAGTCGAGTTTCACCATGCCTGAAGCGGGCAGGACGGTCTTGCTGCCCTGGCCCTCGTACCCGCCGTGGAAGCCGTTGACGTTCACGACGGGCTTGAGGTTCAGGCGGGTGTGGTAGTCGCTGCCGTCGCTCAGCGGGCGGGTCACGTCGTACGTGTCGCGCAGCGCCTCGCCCCGGCCCTGAAGCTGGGCGATGGCGTCCAGGTCAGCTTCGCTGGGGGCGCGCACGTCGTCGTGGAAGCCGGGAATCAGGACCGTGCCGTCCGGGCCGCGCAGACTGGCGACGGCGGCGGCCAGTCGCCACAGGGGGTTGTCCACGACCGCGCCGTTGCTGCTGTGCAGGTCGCTGGCGGCCACGCGGCAGCGCAGTTCCACGCAGATGATGCCTTTCAGGCCTGCGTACAGAACCGGGCGACCTTCGGGGGTGATGCTCCCGAATTCCCACCACACGCCATCGGCTTTCAGGTCGGCGGCGTGTTCGGCCAGGAAGCCTTCGAGGCTGGGGCTGCCGACCTCTTCCTCGCCCTCGATCAGCCACTTGACCTTCAGCGGCAGGTGCCCGCCGCGTGCGTCTTTCAGGGCGCGCAGTCCGGCGAGGCGTGAGATGAACTCGCCCTTGTCGTCGCTGGCGCCGCGTCCGTACAGGCGGCCGTCGCGTTCGGTCAGTTCGAACGGCGGGGTGTCCCAGAGATCGGCGGGGTCCTCGGGCTGCACGTCGTAGTGGTTGTAGATCAGCAGCGTGAAGGGACCGTCGCCCGCCTCGGCCAGCAGGATCGGGGCGACCTGACCGGGGTACTCGCGGACGGTGAAGCCCTCGGTTTCCAGCAGGCGCGTGACGGCCTGCGCCGCCTCGGGAAGGGAGCGGCCCTGCGCGGAGACGCTGGGAATGGCCACGAGGTCGGCGAGGTCACGCAGGCCGCGTTCGGTGTGCGCGGCGAGGTCGGCGGCAGTGGGTTGTGTCATGCCCGCAGGCTACGGGAGTTGCGCGCCGAGTGCGAGGGCTGCTGCCTTCCCTGCCCACCCGGCGCAGTCCTGCTCGGGTGCAACCGTTTCGACCCACGGTTCAGCCGGAGTTCACTTCAGCGGACTTCATGCGTTCAGGGTTGTTCCCAGCGGGCTAGGCCTGTACGCTTCCAGAATTCGGAAAAGCTGAGTTCTGTCGTGAACTCAAAACCAGACAACCCAGCCTCCTCGCAGGCGCGTTTCACTTCATCACGGACGTAGAGGTTGGAGCCGGAACGGAAGACAGCAGGAATCTCCTGCTCGCTTTCCACCGTGATCACGTCTCCGGTGAGACGGGCGTGGGCCTGCGTTCGGTCCAGGTGCTGGAGGGGGTAGATCAGGGCGTAGCCGTCGGGCGCCACCCTGACGTCCGGGTGGGCCATCATGGCGCGGGCCGAGGGTAACCGGAAACCGATGGGCAGTTCCATGACGAAGACGGGGTACTCATGGAACAGTCCGGGCGCCTGCTGCCGGAGAACCTCCAGGGCCTTGAGGTTGAACAGCGGCAGGAGGAGGCTGGTTGGAAGGCAGTCCTCTCCCCAGATGGTTTCCAGCTCAACCTCACCGTAGAACGGGGGGGAGAGGGTCTCGGCGAGTAAGTGGAAATCGGCTGGATGATAGGAATCTCCATTCATTACGAAATCACGCTCGGACAGTCGAATTTCAATCTCCGGGCTTTCATCAGGGTAGTTGAGCCCCTTCCGCTGAATGATCTCTGTAATGTCTGAATCTGTCTTCCAGATGATGGCGCTATGCTTCACTGTTTGAAGTCGTGCGGGTGCGCTTTGTGCCAGTTCCAGGCAGTCTGCACGATGTCTTTCAGGTCCGTGAACTGCGGTTTGAAGCCCAGTTCCTCGCGGATGCGGGTGGCGTCGGCCACGAGACGGGGGGGGTCCCCGGCGCGGCGGGGGGCGAGTTCGCGGTTCAGGGGCGTGCCGATCACGTCGTCCACGGTGTCCAGCACTTCCTTGACGCTGAAGCCGTGGCCCAGGCCCACGTTGAAGGTGCCCTCGGTGCGCTGCCCGGCCAGCAGCGCCTCGACCGCCAGCACGTGCGCGTCGGCGAGGTCCTGCACGTGCACGTAGTCGCGGATGCAGGTGCCGTCCGGGGTGGGGTAGTCGTCGCCGAAGATGAACATCTTCTCGCGCTGGCCCAGGGCGGTCAGGGCGGCCAGTTCGATCAGGTGGGATTTACCGGCGTGCGCCTCGCCGATGTCGCCCTCGGGGGCGGCGCCGCACACGTTGAAGTACCGCAGGACCGTGTACGGCAGGCCGTGCGCCGTGTGGAAGGCGTGAATCATGTTCTCGGTCATGAGTTTCGTCTCGCCGTACACGCTCTCGGGCTGCATGGCGGCGTTCTCTGGGATGGGCACGAGGTCGGTGGTGCCGTACACGGCGGCCGTCGAGGAGAACACCAGCGGCACCTTGCGGGTCTCGGTGATGGCCTGAAGCAGGTTCAGGCTGCCGACCACGTTGTTGCGGTAGTAGCGGGCCGGGGCGCGCATGCTCTCGCCCACCTCGATCAGCGCGGCGAAGTGAATCACGGCGTCCGGCTGGTGGGCGTTCAGGGCAGCGCGCACGGCGTCGGCGTCGAGCAGATCGCCGCGGACCAGGGGAACCTCGGCGGGCAGGGCCTCGGCGTGCCCGCTGGAGAGGTTGTCGAACACGACCGGCGTGTGCCCGGCCCGGATCAGTTGCCGGACCGTGTGAGAACCGATGTACCCTGCGCCGCCCACCACGAGAATCTTCATGACGCACAGGGTAGTGCAGGCGGGGCCGGGGCGTGACGGATCATACGGACTCCGATTGAATGGCTTACGAAGCCGCTGGGTCCGAGCGGACGCGAGTGGGAGCCGGGCGGGTTCCGGACGTGGAGTTAACAGATCGGTGGTGTTCCGATCTGTTAACGAAACAAACGGAATCCGTATCAGTCGCGCGTGGCCTGTGGGCGGGGTGGGGCGGTGGTGCCGCGCACGACGAGGCGGGTGGGCAGCGTGACGGGCTGGGCGGGCTGTCCGGCCAGCAGGGTCAGGATGGCCTGCCCGACCCGTTCGCCCTTGTCGCCGGTGGGTTGCCAGACGGTCGTGAGGTTCAGGCTCTCGCTGCTGGGCAGGTCGTCGTACCCGGTCACGCTGAGGTCCTGCGGGACGCGCAGGCCCAGGCTGGCGGCCGCCCGCAGCGCTCCCTGGGCGAGCACGTCGCTCATGCACAGCACGGCCGTGATGTCCGGGTGACGGCGCAGCAGGTCCAGGGTGAGGGCCTCGCCCGCCTGCGGGGTGTTGTGGGGGGCTTCGGTGGGGTGCAGCGCAGCGTCTGGGCAGGCGCGGATGGCGGCGCGGTAGCCGCGCAGGCGCTGGTCGCTGGTGCGGTAACTGGCCTGCGCCTCGCGTTCCGGGCCGACCGGGCCGCTGGCGCGCTGCTCGGCCAGTTCAAGGCACAGCACGCCCAGGTGCCGGTGCCCCAGCGAGAGCAGGTGCTCGGCGGCCGCCTGGGCGCCCCCGGCGTCGTCGATGCCGATGTTCACGGCCTCGTCGTGGCGCTCCTGGTCGACCAGCACGGTGGGCAGGCCGCGTTCCAGCACGGCGCGCAGCAGGGGGCTGTCGTCGGCGGCGCAGTACACGATGAAGCCGTCCACGCTGGCGCTGCGGACCGGGCCGGTCGGGTCGTGGGCGGGCGCTCCGGCGGGCGGGTGGGGGGCGGCGTGGGGGCTGGCGAGCAGCAGCACGTTCAGGTCGTGGTGCTGCACGGCGCGGGTCACGCTGCCCAGGAACAGCGCGGCGGCGGGGTCCGCGAAGGCGTATTCCAGGGGGGCGTCGTACACCACGCCCAGGACGCCGGTGCGGCCCCGGCGCAGGCTGCGGGCCAGCGGGTCGGGGCCGTTGTAGCCGAGTTCGCGGGCGGCCTGCAGGACGCGGCGGCGCAGGTCCTCGCTGAGCTGGTCGGGGCGGTTGTAGGCGTTGCTGACAGTGGCGACGCTGACGCCCAGGGTGCGGGCCACGTCCCGCAGGGTGACGCGTCCGCCGGCGCTGCGGGGGTTGCCGGTGGGCGGGCCGCCGGGGTCGGTGGGCTTGGCGGGGGGCATGCGGGAATGGTAGCGTATTTCCAGTCGATCTGAAACGATTCAGATCAGTCTTTCTCCTCACCCCCCACCACGCCCCGCTGCCCCCACTCCCACGAGGTTCCCATGACGGCCCCCACCCACACCACACCCACCCAGGACCGCCCGGGCGAGGCCGCCCGCCGCGCCCTGAACGTGATCTTCCTGATCAACGGCGCCCTGTTCGCCACCTGGGCCGTCAACATTCCCGGCATCCGCGACCACCTGCACCTGAACGAGGCGCAGATCGGCGCGGCCCTGCTCGCCGTGGGCCTGGGCAGCCTGTGCAGCATGACCCTGACCGGCACCTGGACCGCCCGCCACGGCAGCCACCGCGTCACCTGGGTGGCCGCCACGCTGTGCATGCTGGCCCTGCTGCCCCCCTTCCTTGCCCCCAGCCTGCCGCTGCTCGTCGCGGCGCTGGCCGTCCTGGGCGCCGCGAACGGTAGCATGGACGTCGCCATGAACGCCCAGGGCGTCACGGTCGAGCAGCGACTGGCACGGCCCATCATGAGTCGCCTGCACGCCTACTTCAGCCTGGGCGGCGTGATCGGCGCGGCGCTGGGTACCCTGCTGGTGGGCCGCGTCCCCATGACCACACACGCACTGCTCGTCACGGTCGTCACCGTCGCGGCGGCCCTGCTGGCTGGCCGCGCCCTGCTGCCCGACCAGGCGGCCCCCACCACCCCAGCGTCCGCAGCCTCCACGGCCGCGCCGCGCCGCGCACCGCTCAGCGTGGCCGCCGCGCTGCTGGGCCTGCTGTGCTTCCTGGGCATGCTGTCCGAAGGGGCCAACTACGACTGGGCCGCCCTGTACTTCCGCGACGTCCTGAACGTCCCCGGCGGGCAGGCCGGACTGGGATACGCCGCGTTCGTGACCACCATGACCCTGGGCCGCTGGTTCGGAGACCGCCTGCGCGTCCGCCTGGGCGACGAAACCACCGTGCGGGGCGGCGCGCTCATCACAGCCCTCGGACTGGCCCTGGCCCTCATGACCCGCAATCCCATCCTCGCTGCCCTGGGCTTCGCCCTCTCAGGCCTGGGCCTCAGCAACGTCGTACCCGTCATGTACGGCGCTGTCGGGCACGCCCTGGGCGGCCGTGGCATCGCGCAGGTCGCCAGCATCGGCTACGGCGGATTCCTGCTCGGCCCGCCCGCCATCGGCTTCATCGCCGCGCACACCGGCCTGACCGCCGCGCTGGGACTGGCGCTCGCCGGCGCCGCCCTGATCACCCTGCTCGGCGGCCGCGCCTTCGCCCTGATCCGCCAGTAGGTTAGGGGCAAGCCATCCACGACGCCCTAGGGCAAGACAGGCGTATCACAAAGTTCACAGGCACTACCCTGCACCTATGGATGCACAGCCTACCGTAGTGATCGTCAACGGAGAACGCGAATGGGCCGACGTGTTCCCAGATGCCCAGGTGCGCCACTGTCGCCTCCAGACCGCGCAGTGGCAGGTCGCCGGACAGACGCTCTACCTCCTTCACGAGCAGGGCCGGACCCGTGTGGACGGGCTACTGTGGCGCGTCGGGGCCATCCGTCCGGACCCCCGACACCGGGTCGTGCTAGACCTGATCCGCCTGACACGTACACCGTGCGTCAATCCCGCCGCGACCCTGCAACGCGGCTTTGACCGGCTGTCCATGCGGGCCGAAATGCAGGCCATCGGTCTGCCGCTGCTGCCGCAGGAGATCATTCTGGGCTCTACCCTACTGGATCACACTGAGCCCACGCCTCCGGCCGTGCTCAAGATCGGTAATTACCACGCCGGGTACGGGAAAGCACTTATCACCGCCCGGAGCGACTGGCCGGACCTGCGGGATCTCACTTGGACCGCAGATGATTACGTGACACTGGAGCCCTTCGTGGATTACGTCCGTGACCTGCGGTGTCTGGCGGTCGGGAATGATTTGTGGGCAATGAAACGGCGCAGCGAGTCATGGAAAGCCAACCGCGATACGCAGGAGTACAGCCTCACGGACCCGCCTGCCGAACTGGCCGAGTACACGCGCGCCGCCATGGCGCACCTGGGTGCGGACATCCTGGGGCTGGATTTTCTCGAAGATCGGGAAGGGCGTTTTTTTCTACTGGAAACGAACGATGTGCCCGGCCTGACCGGCTTCCCTACTTCGATTCGCCACACGCTCGCACGCCGGCTGATGGAACAGATCAGCCGTTAGACCTGACCGCCGAGGGCCGCACAGGCCGCCACACTGCCTTGAAATGGGATGGGATTCCTGAACACGCCCTCAGACTCAAACAGGCGGCGCCGGTGGTACGCTCCGGGTCATGAATCCAGACAAGTACCGCGTGAAACCCGGCGGCAGTGTGAACCTCAGCGACTGGGACACCAACGACGACGGCGACCTCAGCAAGGACGAGGGCCGCACCCTGACCGACGAACTGCAACTCGGGCTGGCCGACTGGCAGGAACGCCTGAACGCCGAGGGGCGGCAATCCCTGCTGATCGTCCTGCAGGCCCGTGACGCCGGAGGCAAGGACGGCACGGTCAAGCACGTCATGGGAGCGTTCAACCCGAACGGCGTGCAGATCGCCAATTTCAAGGTGCCGACCGAGGAGGAACGCGGGCATGACTTCCTGTGGCGCGTTCACCAGCGGGCGCCCCGCGCCGGGCAGATCGGCGTATTCAACCGCAGCCACTACGAGGACGTCCTCGTGACCCGCGTGCACAGCATGATCGACGACTCCACCGCCGACCGCCGCCTGTCGCACATCCGGCACTTCGAGTCCCTGCTGACCGACGGTGGCACCCGCATCCTGAAGTTCTACCTGCATGTCAGCAAGGAAGAGCAGAAGGCGCGGTTGCAGGACCGCCTGGACGACCCGGCCAAACACTGGAAATTCAATCCCGCTGACCTGACCGAACGCGCCAGGTGGGATGAGTACACCAGCGCTTACCAGGACGCCCTGACCACCAGCACCGAGAGCGCACCGTGGTACGTGATTCCCGCCGACCGCAAATGGTTCCGGAACCTGCTGATCAGCCAGATTATTCTCGATACCCTGCAGGGCATGCACCCCCAGTTCCCGAAAGCCACCTTCGACCCCAAGGAAATCGAGATCGAGTGAATCACTGCCGCCCGGCCTATCCCTCCTGGGCGCGGGCCATGCAAGGCAGACAATAAGAAACCCCCCAGTACCGGTAAGGGTGTGGGGGGGTTGTGGAGCGGGAGACGAGATTCGAACTCGCGACATCTACCTTGGCAAGGTAGTGCTCTACCAG